>NZ_JAMZBE010000005.1:0-54939 GCF_024158645.1 Halomonas sp. 707B3 | reverse complement strand
ATCTTGAAGCCATTGATGCGCCAGCGGGGCAGATGCCAGTGGTGTTAGGCGCCGGTTGGCCGGGCATTCTGCTGCACGAAGCGGTAGGTCATGGCTTGGAAGGTGACTTTAACCGTAAAGGCAGTTCTGCCTTTGCAGGGCGAATGGGGCAGCGGGTTGCCGCCAAGGGGGTCACAGTGGTTGACGATGCCACTGTTGCTGATAGTCGCGGCGCGTTGAGCGTGGATGACGAAGGCACGCCCGGCCAATATACGCCGCTGATTGAAGATGGCATTTTAACTGGTTATATGCAGGATAAGTTAAACGCGCGATTGATGAAGATGGAGCCTACCGGCAACGCCCGCCGCGAGTCTTTCGCTCATCTGCCGATGCCGCGTATGACCAATACGGTGATGTTGGCTGGTCAAGATGACCCTGCCGATATCATTAAAAGCGTTAAGCGGGGAATCTACGCCGTGAGTTTTGGCGGAGGGCAGGTGGATATTACCTCGGGAAAATTCGTGTTTTCGGCGAGCGAAGCCTACATGATTGAAGACGGTAAAATTACCGCGCCGGTGAAAGGTGCAACGCTGATTGGTAACGGGCCTGAGGCCATGGGCCGGGTGTCGATGATTGGCCACGACATGGCGATGGATACCGGGATTGGCGTTTGCGGTAAAGAGGGCCAGGGTGTGCCGGTGGGGGTTGGCCAACCCACCCTGAAACTGGATGAGCTGACCGTGGGCGGCACGCAGTCTTCTTGAGACTGTGATTTACAGCGCTAGCGTATCGCGCAGGTGTTTGAAAAGCTTGCGTGAGCTGGTGGGGGGCTTGCCCTGTTCGCGCTCTTTGCGGGCGTTGCGCACTAGCTGGCGCAGCGCCTGACGATCGGCGTTAGGGTAGTCGGCCATAAACAGGTCAACGGCGTCGTCGCCCTCATCTACTAGGCGGTCACGCCATTTTTCCAGGCGATGAAACGCATGATCGCGCTGCTCTTTCTCTTGTTCGATGGCATCGAAAACGCCCTGAATGGCCGTTAGATCCTCTTTACGGATAAGTTTGCCAACGTATTGCATATGGCGACGGCGGCCTTCATGAGAGCGAATGCGAGAAGTCTCTTCAATCGCTCTCAGCATATCGTCTGATAAAGGAAAGCGCGCCCGCTCGGCAGGCTTCATGGCAATTAATGTTTCGCCAAGCGCTTGCAGAGCATGCATTTCACGCTTTAGCTGAGATTTACTCGGGCGCTCTTCTTGTTCATCGATATCGATAGGCTCGGGGCGTTGCTTCGGCATATAAGAACTCACAGATTAGATTCGTTTGCAGCATTATATCAGGCTGCGACCACAACATTGATTCGCCAATGCGATTCAGGCGAAAAGGAGGCCATATGGCACAGGCATTTGATGCAACGGCGCAGCAGGCGCAGTTGACGGAGCGCGCCACAGAGGCGCTTGCCCTGGCAAAACAGCTAGGGGCGGATGCCGCCGAAGTCGGCGCGAGCGTTGACCAAGGGTTGGGCGTTAGCGTGCGACTTGGTGAAGTGGAGACCGTTGAGCTATCTCGTGATCAGGGTATTGCGGTCACACTTTATGTGGGAAAACGTAAAGGTAGCGCTTCCTCAACGGATGCCAGTAGTGCCTCCATTCGTGCCACGGTTGAAAAGGCGCTGGCTATTGCACGTTATACCGGGGAAGATCCCGCTGCAGGCCTCGCTGAAGCAGAGCTGATGGCGACCCATTTGCCAGACTTGAAGGTGCACTATCCGTGGCCGCTCTCAACCGATGAAGCGATTGACCTTGCCCTGCGCTGCGAACAGGCTGGCCGCGAGGTGGCAGGTATTCACCAGTCAGAAGGTGCCTCGCTCTCAAGCGGTGAGGGCGTGCGAGTATACGCCAATAGCCACGGCTTTTTGGGGACTCAAAAGGGGAGCAGTCACTCACTCTCCTGCATGCTGATTGCCCAAGATGAGCAAGGTATGCAGCGGGATTATGACTATACATCTGCGCGTAACCCGCAGCAGCTTCACCACCCAGAGGAGGTGGGGCGCGAGGCAGCAGCGCGAACGTTGCGGCGTCTAGGGGCGCGACGTCCCCCGACGGGTACATTTCCCGTGCTGTTTGATCCCTCCCTTGCTAGCGGCCTTATCGGCCACCTTATGGGTGCTCTGGCGGGCGGCGCGCTTTATCGAGAAGCCTCGTTTTTATGTGACCGCTTGGGTAGCCCGCTATTCCCCGATTGGTTTGGGTTAGAAGAGCGCCCGCTGGAAGTGGGAGCAACGGCTAGTTCACCGTTTGACGCGGAGGGTGTACAAACCCGTAGCAACCGGTTTATTGATCAGGGGCAGGTGGCGAGCTACATGCTCTCTGCCTACAGCGCGCGTCGTTTAGGAATGCAGTCCACGGGCAATGCGGGCGGCGCGCGCAACCTGCGCTTGTTAGCGCCGTTAACGCCGCGGGAAGAGCTGTTAAAACAGATGGGGCGTGGTATTTGGGTGACCGAGCTCATGGGGCAGGGTGTTAACGGCGTCACTGGCGACTATTCCCGGGGAGCGGCGGGTTTCTGGATTGAGAATGGCGAAGTACAGTACCCCATTGAGGAGTTCACTATTGCTAGTAACCTCAACAAGATGTTCGCGGGGCTGAGCGGTGTGGGAAGTGATACGGATACCCGTGGCAGTATTCACACGGGTAGCTGGCTGATTGATGCGATGACAGTGGCAGGAACCTAATCGACAGTGCTGGCTTGGTAAACTAGCTACTGGTCTTCGTCAAACCGTGCGTCGAATAGAGCTTCAATGGCATCTAGCGCCTGTTCGGCGTCGCTTCCTTCAGCGGCGACAGTAAGCTCGGTGCCGCAGGGGGCGGCCAGCATCAGCAGCGACATAATATTGGCGGCATCGGCTTTCTGCTGCTGCTTATAAACCACGATGTTCGCGGAAAACTGCTGGCCACATTTCACCAGTTTGGTGGCCGCGCGGGCATGAAGACCACGCTGGTTGGTAAGTGTTAAGGTTCTTTCGGGCACTCTGGTTCCTTTTTGCCGAGTGGGTCTTGAAACTTAGGTCTTAAAAAACTTAGGTCTTGAGAAGCTTAGGCCTTAAAAATTAGGTCCTGACACTCAGGGCGTGCTGGCAGCGGCGGGTGTGGTAACGCATGGCACCGCTGGCTCTTCGCTCAGCGTGTATTGTAACCCCAGCTCACGGTGTCTCAACTGTACTTCTCCGGTCTGTTTAACCAGCTTTTTAGCAAGCTGTTCGACCATATAAACAGAGCGGTGTTGCCCGCCGGTGCAGCCAATAGCCACGGTCATATAACTTCGCTGGCTATTTTGGTAAGCCGGAAGCCACTTTTCCAACCACTCCTGAATATCATTGGTCATTGCCTCGACCATTGGGTAGCTACTTAAAAACGCCACTATATTGGCATCACGCCCTGTAAATTGGCGCAGAGTAGGGTCCCAATAAGGGTTGGGCAGGCAGCGAACATCGAAGACTAAGTCGGCATCCATGGGTACGCCGCGTTTGTAGCCAAACGACTCAAACGTCAGCGTTAGCTGATCTTTTCGCTGGTGGGCGACTTGATCAGTAATGCGGCGTCTCAGATCATGCACGGATAAGCGCGACGTATCGATCAACAAGTCAGCGAGATCGCGAATTTCAAGCAGCGTCTCTTCTTCTTTATTGATGGCCTCTTCCAACGTCATTTCGCTATCCCGGGTAAGGGGATGGCGACGGCGGGTGGCTGAGTAACGCTCCAAAAGAATGCGCGCATCCGTGGTCAGATAGATGACCTGAAAACGAATTCCTCGCTGGCGTAGTTCTTCCAGTAAAGCTGGGAGGCGTTCAAGCGCCGTAGGAAGGTTGCGCGCGTCAATGCTCACTGCTAAGTGAGTGCGCTCGCCTTGCTCACGTAGTTCATCAACTAATGAGCCCAGCAGCATGGCGGGTAAATTGTCGATAGCGTAGTAGCCAAGATCCTCTAGCGCTTGTAAGGCGATAGATTTACCGGACCCTGAACGGCCGCTAATGATCACCAGTTGCATAGCGTCTCTCTTGGCTTGCATAGGAGGAAATTATCGCTGCGTGCAGTGGCCACCGCCCATAAAGCCTAGGCGGCTTGTTCGCGAATCTTGGCGGTAATAAGTGCTAAGAGTTCGCGCTGACTATCGGCTTTACGCAACTGCTGACGCGTATGGGCGTCGTTCATAATAGTAGCCACTTGGCCAAGCAGTGCTAGGTGGGTGTCATCTGCCTCTTCTGGTACCAGCAGCACAAACACAAGATCCACCGGGTCGCCATCAATGGCGTCGAAGTCTACTGGCTCAGCAAGCTTTAAAAAGCCAGCAATGGGTGCGCTACAGTGAGGACTGCGAGCGTGGGGGATGGCAACCCCGTTGCCTATCCCCGTACTGCCTAGTCGCTCGCGGCCAATGAGGCGGCTAAACACCTCTTGGCTATCTAGGCTGGGTGTATTTTGGGCGATAAAGGTGCTGAAAAACTCCAGCACCCGTTTTTTGCTGCCCCCGGGAACGTCATAAAGCACGCGCTCCGGGGGGAGGATGGTTTCCAACGTCATTGAGTTAACGCACACCAGCGCCCTGGGCGCGAGCTTGTGCTTTTTCCTTATGTTTAACGAGTTGACGATCGATTTTGTCTGCTAGCGCATCAATAGCGGCATACATGTCGTTATCAAGCGCTTCGGCGTGAAGGTCTGCACCGGCAGCGTGCAGTGTGCAGGCTGCTTGCTGGCGCTCCTTCTCAACAGATAAGGTCACTTGCACCGTGGTAATGTTGTCGTAATGGCGTTCAACGCGTTCCAGCTTTTCGTTAACGTAGTCACGCAAGGCGTCAGTCAGTTCAACGTGATGACCAGTGATGTTTACTTGCATTGACGTGCTCCTTATCCATCGGACTGTACTTCGATTGTAACCCTTTTTACGCTATTGCAAAGCCCTTGCGTTGAGTTTGTTCATACTTACCGTTTAACTAGCGTAAACGACGGCGCTCACTTGACGAGGGAATGCCCATTGACTCCCGGTATTTTGCGACAGTACGCCGTGCAACGCTAATGCCCCCCTCTTCAAGTAGAGTCACCAAGCGGCTATCGGAGAGCGGTTTTCCTGAGGGCTCATCCTGAATCAGCTTTTTGATGCGGGCACGAATGGCTGTGCTGGAGTGGCTGTCGCCGCCGTCTTGGCCGCTTACCTGGCTTGAGAAGAAGTACTTAAGCTCGAAAACGCCCCGCGGCGTGTGAATAAATTTCTGCGTGGTCACACGAGATATGGTGGATTCGTGCATCTCTACCGCTTCAGCAATATCCGCTAAAATCAGCGGTTTCATTGCTTCTTCGCCATGCTCCAGAAAGCCAATTTGGCGTGCAATAATTTCACGCCCAACTCGTAGCAGCGTGTCATTGCGACTCGATAAGCTTTTGATCAGCCAGCGGGCTTCTTGGAGGTGCTCTTTGAGGAACTGGTTGTCTTGGCTTTTGTCTGCGCGTTTGATCAAGCTGGCGTAGTCGGGCTGTATACGCAAGCGTGGTAGTGCTTCTGGATTGAGCTCTAAATGCCAGCCTTCATTGTCATGCCGAACGACTAGGTCGGGGGTGATGTAGCTGTCGTCGGTAACGCCATAGGTGCTCCCAGGGCGTGGGTCAAGGCTGCGAATTAAACGGATGACATCGTCAAGCTGCTCGTCATCAAGGCTTAAACGGCGCTTGAGAAGCCGCATATCGTCTTTGCCTAATGCTTCCAAAAACTGGCGAACCAGCCGCTTGGCGGGCATTAGCAGCGGGGTGTCCTCGGGTAGTGAGGCGAGTTGCAGCATCAGGCATTCACGCAGGTCTCGGGCAAAGACGCCGGTGGGCTCAAATTGCTGCAAGCGCAGCAGGGTATTTTCCACTTCCCGCTGGCTTAAGCTGTCATGGCCTTGGGCTTTTAATCCTTCCCGAATGTCATTAAGCGGCTGGGTGAGATAGCCGTTGGCATCCAGCGCATCAATCAGGCTTTCCGCGATGGCGTATTCTCGCGGGCTAAAGTCTGTCATGGCCAGTTGCCATAGCAGGTGGCCATGTAGGCTTTGTCCAGCGGCTTGGCGCTCGAAGTCGGGGCCTTCACTGCTGCCACCCAGGCTGCCTATGTCTTGATAGGTATCTGACCAGTCACTGTCGACGGAGAGTTCGTTGGGGATGCTCTCGGACCACTCAGCCTCTTGAGGCTCACTGACAGCCTGCTCGCCAAACTCATCTTCTTGCTCAAGCATGGGATTGGCATCTAGCGCTTGCTGAATTTCTTGACGAAGGTCCAGCGTCGATAGCTGAAGCAGGGCGATAGCCTGCTGCAGCTGAGGTGTCATGGTCAGCTGTGTGCCGATACGCAATTGGAGAGAAGCTTTCATGACCATCTGAGAACCACTCGTTAATCAGAAAGCTCCACCCTAGAGCGAGTTATGGCTTGGTGCAAGTGCAATAAGCATGCCACTAAAAGAAATGCTTCTGCAGGTCACTGTTTAAAGGCGGAAATCGGCGCCTAAATAGACATCTCGAACCTTCTGGTTGTTGAGGATTTCCTGGGCGTTTCCACTGGCAATGATGTGACCGTCGCCAACAATGTAGGCAATATCACAAATATCCAGCGTTTCACGAACGTTATGGTCGGTGATCAATACACCAATGTGGCGTTTCTTTAACGCTCGAATGATAGTTTTAATTTCCCCAACGGAAATCGGGTCAACCCCGGCAAAAGGTTCATCCAGCAGGATAAAGGCCGGTTCGGTGGCCAAAGAGCGGGCGATTTCAACACGGCGGCGTTCGCCCCCAGAAAGACTCATGCCTAAGTTGTCGCGTATATGAGTGATGTGAAAATCTTCAAGTAGTAACTCAAGTTGTGCTTCCCGGGCGCTTCGATCAAGCTCTTTGCGTGTCTCTAAAATGGCCATAATGTTGTCGGCCACGGAGAGCTTGCGGAAGATGGAAGCTTCCTGGGGTAGGTAACCAATCCCTGCCATGGCGCGTTCATGCATAGGAGCATGAGTGAGGTCAAGGTCGTCAATGCCTACTTTGCCCGCATCCGATTTGACCAACCCCACAATCATATAAAACGAGGTGGTTTTACCTGCACCATTAGGGCCAAGTAGCCCAACCACGCTACCTTGAGTGATTTCCAGATTAATATCTTTAACCACACGGCGGCGCTTATAGCTCTTCGCTAAATGATGGGCGTAGAGCGTTTTTACTGGTGTGGGTTCTGGGGATGTTGATGCTGCCACGTGGCCACTTCCTATTGTTCGGGCTGAAGGGTCATACGAATACGCTGATTTTCACTGCCGCTAACGTCAGAGCGTGCTTGTACTACTTCTTGATCGATAAAGTACTCTAAACGTCCACCTTGGAAGTGATCTCCTTGCTGGGTCAGCTCAGCTTGGTCAATCAGCTCAACCCGGCGTTCGGAAACGTGATAAATAATCCGACGCGCCCAGCCTTCTATAGGGGTTTCTTGGTCTTCAATTTGGTTACGCAAGTAAGCACGCTCGCCCGTAGCGATGGCGCGAGACAACTCGCCAGCATCGTTACGCTGAATTTCGACACGCTCGCCGCGTAGCTGCATATTGCCTTGGCGAATGTCAACGTTACCGGTGTACACGGCTGTCCCTGCTCGTTGGTCAAGGTCTAACCGGTCGGCCTCCACATGAATGGGCGCTTGGTTTTGTGCCGCTACAGGCAGTGCAGTCGTGACAAGCGGCACGGCTAGGGCAAAAAGTGCAGTGCGGATTAGAGCATTCATCGCGACTCCTAAGGGGAACGGGTGGCCGGCGGATGAACGCCGCGCACGTTGTTGGTTAAACGGACTTGGCTGTCATCCAGCCATACATCCATTCGAGAGGCTTCCATACGCTGAGGGGGCTGCTGCAACACTACGTGGGTGTCGCTCCAAGCATGCCGGGTGGTCCCGTCGTAGTTTAATAGTTCGGTATCAAGCTGCCACCCCTCTTCAGGCGCTAGTAGCCGCGCGGAGCCTGCCAATGTTAATGCTTGGGTTTCGGTATTGAGGGTGCCAGTGTTCGCCGTGGCGAGCCACTCACGTTGTTCGCTATCAAACAGCGTGGCACGGGGTGACAGCACGTCAGTCATTGCCGTTTGCGGAGTATGCACCAGCCGTGGGGTTACCAGAGACTGCTGAATAGTGCCTGTTTCGCCAAATAGGGTAATTTCGGCATTCTCTAATACGTGCCCAGGTTCCTGGGCACGAGCTTCAGAGTCAATCTCAGTCTCCTGGGGGCCGCGAGGGTCTAGCCAAACCAGCACGCCGCCTAGGGCGATGACCATTGCCGTGATCCAGCCCCGTTTTCTTACCCTAAAGCGCATTATGACTGTCCGTGCAGATACGTATCGAGTACGGCATCCCAGTGCCCTTGAGACGTTAGGAGCGTATCGCAAATTTCACGCACAGCCCCGTGTCCGCCAAGGCGTTCAGTGATCCAGTCGGCATGGGTGTGCATGTAGTCCGGAGCATTGGGGACCGTAATACCGACACCGGAGCGCTTGATCGGAGCAAGATCAGGTAGGTCATCTCCACAGTAGGCGACCTGTTCTAAGGTGATATCAAGCCGCTGACAAAGCGCTCTCAGGGTAGTGAGTTTGTCTTCACAGCCCTGGTGCACGTGAGTGATTCCTAAGGCAGCAGCGCGCTGGCTCACCATAGGTGAATCACGGCCGGTAATCAGCGCCACATGGATGCCGACACGCTTGAGTAACTTCAGGCCATGACCGTCCTGGGTGTGAAACGCTTTGATTTCGATACCGTCAGCCTGAAAATAGAGACGGCCGTCAGTAAGTACACCGTCTACATCAATCGCAAGCAGTTTTACGCGGCGAAGCCGGTCGAGTAGTGCATCAGGTAGGGCCATAAAGCCTCCATCATCTATTGCCAAAAAAGCAGTATAAAGTCGTTAAATAACGCCGCTGGCAAGCAGGTCATGCATATGCAGCGCGCCGATGGGGCGCTGCTGTTCATCAACAACAGCCAGTGCAGTGATACGGTTATCTTCCATAATGCGCACCGCTTCGGCAGCTAGTATGTCTGGACCAATGCGCTTGCCGGGGCGCGTCATTACGTCATCTACCTGAACATCGCGCAGGTCGTGGTATTGGTCTAGCGTGCGACGCAAGTCGCCGTCGGTATAGACCCCGGCAAGACGGCCTTCGCTATCCACCACGCAGGTAAAGCCCAGCCCTTGGCGGGTTATCTCAAGTAGTGCATCGCGCAGCGGGCTGCCCAGCGCTACTTGAGGGAGCCGTGAGCCATCGTGCATTAAGTCGCTAACACGCAGTAGTAAGCGCTTACCGAGGCTGCCGCCAGGGTGAGAGAGGGCAAAGTCTTCAGCGGTAAAGCCCCGTGCTTCCAATAGGGCAACAGCAAGGGCGTCGCCTAGGGCAAGGGCGGCGGTGGTGGAGCTGGTGGGTGCTAGGTCAAGCGGGCAGGCTTCTCGTTCTACACCGCTATCCAGGTGGGCGTCTGAGTGCTGTGCAAGAGTGGAGCCTGGGCGGCCAGTCATACTGACCAGCGGTGTGCCAAGACGCTTGAGTAGCGGAAGTAGGGCCGTTACTTCAGCGGTTTCACCGGAGTTAGAGAGTGCCAAAACCACATCGGCGCGGGTAATCATGCCCAAGTCGCCATGGCTGGCTTCACCTGGGTGAACAAAAAAGGCTGGAGTGCCTGTGCTGGCTAGGGTGGCTGCGATTTTGCCGGCGATATGACCTGACTTTCCCATGCCGGTGACTACCACGCGTCCCTGACAGGCAAGCATAAGCTGACAGGCGTGGTCAAAGCCTTCATCTAGCTTGGCTTGCAAGCCCCCAATAGCCGCTTGCTCGATTTGCAAGGTGCGCAGCGCACTTTCACGCAGTTGGCTGGGTGTGGAGAGTGGCTGACGCATGGCGTGTCTCGTTTCATGATGTGAATAGGTGACTAGTAAGAATAACATCTTGAAGCAGTGTTTAGCTAAAGCATGCAGCAAGTACCCGCGGTATTAGCGAGTTCTATTGACGAATGGTTTGTACGGCAATAATTTGCGCGACTGTTACTAAGAGTAGCGTTAGGATACGATGTTCGATAATATTTCGAAAACACTGTTTTCTAAACTGCCCCGCGCCCAGTCGGTTTATACTGACGCGTTCTGGCAACACGATGAAGGTCAATCAGCTTATGACGGATGTTCCCTTCATACAGGTTGAAGATGTTTACTTTTCCCGTGGAGATAACGATATCTTCCGTGGCGTTAATATGACCATTCCGCGTGGCAAAGTCACCGCCATTATGGGGCCAAGCGGCACGGGTAAAACAACGCTATTGAAGCTTATTGGTGGCCAATTAACGCCAGACCGTGGGCGGATTTTAATTGATGGGCAGGATGTTCACCGCCTGTCACGCAAGGCGTTGTTTACGCTACGTAAGCGCATGGGAATGCTGTTTCAGAGCGGCGCGCTGTTTTCGGACTTAGATGTTTTCGAGAATGTGGCCTTCCCGCTGCGGGTGCATACTGACTTGCCCGATACCATGATTCGCGACTTAGTGTTGCTAAAGTTGCAGGCAGTAGGGTTGCGGGGGGCAAGGCATTTAACTCCCGCTGAGCTATCAGGGGGTATGGCGCGGCGGGTGGCATTAGCGCGGGCAGTCGCACTTGACCCTGAGTTAATCCTTTATGATGAGCCATTTGTAGGCCAGGACCCTATCTCTATGGGCGTGCTGGTGCAATTGATCAAGCGGCTCAATCAGGCGCTGTCGCTGACCTCGGTAGTGGTCTCCCATGATATCAAGGAAACGCTGAGTATTGCCGACTACCTCTACCTGATTGCGGATGGGCAGGTGGTGGCGCACGGCACTCCGAGCTCGCTAGAGGTGAATCAAGACCCTCGTGTGAGCCAATTTATGCACGGCGAGCCAGATGGTCCGGTGCCGTTTCACTATCCCGCAGAGACGCTCTACCGGGATATTCTCGGTCACGATTTAGCACTTAAGGCAGGGTAGATGCAGTCTAAATTTTCTCACTACACGGCGCGGGTTACCCGCCTGGGTCGGAAAGGGTGCGATGTGGTCGAGGCCCTGGGGCGCGCCACGGTGTTTCTCGCCCAATCGGCAGTGGGCGTGCCTTCTCGAGAAGGGTGGTCGCTTTGGTTGCGTCAAATGCACTTTGTTGGTGTGCTGTCGTTGGCCATTGTGCTGGTGTCAGGGCTGTTTATTGGCATGGTGCTGGCGCTTCAGGGATATACCATTTTGGTGGATTTCGGCGCCGAGCAGGCGCTGGGCCAAATGGTGGCGCTTTCGCTACTACGTGAGCTGGCCCCTGTAGTGGCAGCACTGCTGTTTGCCGGGCGGGCAGGGTCTGCATTAACGGCTGAAATTGGCCTGATGAAGGCCACCGAGCAGCTCACCAGTATGGAAATGATAGGGGTAGACCCGCTGCGACGCGTGGTAGCTCCAAGGCTGTGGGCAGGCTTTGTGGCGCTGCCTATTCTTACTGTGGGCTTTAGCGTGGTAGGCATCTGGGGTGGCTACTTGGTGGGCGTAGAGTGGCTGGGCGTGTTTGAGGGCTCTTATTGGAGCAATATGCAGGCCAGCGTGTCGTTCATCGATGATATCGGCAATGGCATGATCAAGAGCGTGGTGTTCGCGCTGGTGGTGACCTGGATTGCTGTGTTTCAGGGTTATGACCTAGTACCAACCTCTGAGGGGATTTCTCGAGCTACCACCCGTACGGTGGTCTACTCCTCGTTAGCGGTGCTAGGGCTGGATTTCGTTTTAACCGCCGTTATGTTCGGCGGCCTTTAAGGGTGGAGTAATGTCATGAAGCGCAGCAAAACCATGGAGTTTGGCGTTGGCCTGTTTATGTTGGCTGGCATCATAGGGCTGGTATTTCTCGGCCTGCGAGTCAGCGGCTTAACGCTCTCAGCGCCCTCTGATACGTTCCGTCTTGAGGCAAACTTTGCCAACATCGGCGGTTTGAAACCGCGTGCACGCGTTACCATGGCGGGTGTCACGGTGGGCCGGGTAGAGGCAATAGAGTTGGATACTGAGTGGTATGATGCCCGCGTGACGCTAAGCCTTAATAGCGAGCTTGAAGGCCAGCTTTCTCAGGACACCACCGCTGCGATATTGACAGCAGGCCTGTTGGGTGAACAGTACATTGGCTTGAGCGTAGGCGGCGCGCCCGACGTGCTAGAGGAGGGCGATGTTATTCGCGATACGCAGTCTGCTTTGGTGCTTGAAGAACTTATTCAGCAATTCGTATCCAATATGGTCAGCAACTAAATGCGTTCAGTTATCTTCAGTAAAGAGGTCAGTATGATGCATAACGTTTTACCTGCTTTCGTTCAGCGGATGGCTTTCGCGGTAATGCTGCTGATAACCCCGCTGCTAGCCCAGGCGCAAACGCAGTCTCCAGAGGCGATGATTCGTGAAAATATCGAATCATTCATGAGTCAGGTCAATGGCAGAAAGGATTACTACGCTAACAACCTGGATGAGCTGAAAGCGCTAGTAAACGATAGCCTTAATGAAGTGGCTGATTTTCGCTATATCGGTGCCAGCGTGATGGGCAGCTATTTCCGTAATGCGACGCCCGAACAGCGTAGCCAGTTTGCCAATGTATTTCGCCAAACCTTGATCGATACCTACACCCGTGGGTTGGTGACCTTTGATTACGATGAGTTGCGTGTACTGAACGAGCAGCGCGGCCAGCGTTATGAAGATCAAGCCAGCGTCGATATGGAAGTCGTGGCGAGCAATGGTCAAGTCTACCCGGTGAGCTATAGCCTGCGTCTTTCTGACGGCCAATGGCGTGTCGTGAACGTGATTGTCAACGGCATTAACCTGGGCTTGACCTTCCGTAATCAGTTCGACCAAGCCATGCGTGACAATAACCGCGATTATGATGCGGTCATCCGTGGTTGGGCACCAGAAATAGGTGTGGACGAGCTAGAGCAGGGAGGCGACGCGTGACATCGCTGCTGTCTCGTTCAGAGGTGTCCCTAACGATTCAGGGTGATGCGCTCATGGTTGCTGGCGACCTGACAATGAATGTAGCGACTGAGGTGGCCGCTGCAGGTGTGAAATGGCTACGCAGTGCCAAGTGTTTAGAGGTCTGCTTTGACTTTGAGCAAGTCAGTAAGGCCAGCAGCGTTGCTATTAGTGTCTTATTTGAATGGCTGCGTGCTTGCCAAGCGCTGCAGATCACGGTTCGTTCGATTGTCTTGTCGGCCCCGCTCAAGCGGCTGGCCTCTTTGGCGGAGTTGGATGCGCTTACTTCCTCATCCGTTTCAGCTTGAACTGAGCGATCTTTAGAGCAGCCCACGGGCTGCTCTATTTATTGGTGGCTTGCACGGCATCGCCAAGCGTGTCGCTTTTCTTTATCATGTTCGCCTATTGCTTACTATTTCAACGACCCCAAAGGAGTTTCCTGTCTCATGCAACCCAACGAGGTAAAAGCACTGCTTGAATCCCGCATCGATGGGTGTGAGTTTCACATCCAGGGTGAAGGCTGCAATTTTCAGGTGATTGCAGTTGGTGAAGCCTTTGAAGGTCTTTCTCCAGTGAAGCGTCAACAGCTTGTATACGCAGCGCTTAGCGAGGAAATCGCTTCGGGTGCACTGCACGCTATCAGCATTAAAACGTTTACTCCGACGCAGTGGCAAACTGCGGCGGAAAACGCTCAGTAACGGCCGCTCCATGGATAAACTCATTATTACGGGCAATGGCTCGGTGGATGGCGAAGTATGGGCAAGCGGTGCGAAAAATGCCGCGCTGCCTATTCTATGCGCGAGCCTATTGGCAGATGGCCCAGTGGTTATCGGTAACCTGCCGCATTTGCAGGATATTACCACCACGCTTGAGCTGCTGGGACGAATGGGCGTTGAGCCTGTGATGGGTGAAAAACTGAGCATTCAACTGGATGGCTCTCAGGTCACTCAATGCCATGCGCCTTACGAACTGGTGAAAAAGATGCGCGCCTCTATTCTGGTGCTGGGGCCGCTGCTGGCGCACTTTGGTAAGGCGGATGTCTCACTGCCTGGTGGTTGTGCCATTGGCTCACGCCCGGTGGATTTGCACCTGCGTGGCCTGGAAGCCATGGGGGCGGAGATCCACGTTGAAGCGGGCTATATTCGTGCCCGTGTCGACGGCCGTTTAAAAGGCGCAACGATCTTTTTCGATACCGTGACTGTCACTGGTACGGAAAACCTGCTGATGGCTGCAACGTTGGCAGAGGGGCGCACCATTCTCGAAAACGCCGCCCGTGAGCCTGAGGTCGTCGATCTGGCCGAGTGCCTGATCAAGATGGGCGCGCAGATTCGTGGTCACGGCACGGACACCATCGTTATCGATGGCGTTGCCTCGCTGCACGGCTGCGAGCACGATGTCATGCCCGACCGTATCGAGACTGGCACCTTCCTGGTCGCGGCGGCAATGACCGGCGGGCGGGTGAAAGTGAAGCGTACCCGGGCCGATATTCTTGAAGCGGTACTCGCTAAGCTGGAGGAGGCGGGTGCGGAGATCGACAGCGGTGACGATTGGATTTCGCTGGATATGCATGGCAAGCGCCCGAAGGCGGTCAATATCCGTACGGCGCCTTATCCCGCATTCCCCACCGATATGCAGGCGCAGTTCGTCGCTATGAATGCCGTCGCAGAAGGGCATTCACGGGTGGTGGAGACGATCTTCGAAAACCGCTTTATGCACGTTCAAGAGCTGAACCGGATGGGCGCGAATATCGTACTGGAGGGTAACGCCGCGTTAATTAAGGGCGTTGATAAGCTTTCTGGAGCCCCGGTGATGGCAACGGACCTTCGTGCTTCGGCATCTCTGGTCATTGCGGCCATGATGGCCGAAGGAGAGACCCTGGTCGATCGCATCTACCATATTGATCGTGGCTACGAGTGTATCGAGGAAAAATTACAGCTGCTGGGGGCGAAAATTCGCCGTATCCCCGGCTAAGCCACGCGGACAACACTGGCCTTAGACCATGAGTAAGCAACTGATTTTAGCCCTTTCAAAAGGGCGTATTTTGGATGAAACGCTGCCTCTGCTGGCAGATGCGGGCATTACGCCCGCTGAAGACTTAAGTAAAAGCCGCAAGCTGCTTTTTGATACTAACTTTCCGGACGTCAAGCTGGTGATCATCCGCGCCACCGATGTGCCCACCTACGTACAATTAGGTGCCGCCGATGTGGGCATTGCAGGTAAAGACGTGCTGCTTGAGCATGGCGCGGAAGGCCTTTATGAGCCGCTAGACCTGGAGATTGCTCGCTGCAAGCTGATGACTGCGGGTGTTACCGGGCAGCCCCCTGCCAAAGCACGCCGCCGAGTGGCGACCAAGTTCGTCAACGTAGCGCGTCGCTACTACGCCGAGCAGGGGATCCAGGCAGAGGTCATCAAGCTCTACGGGGCGATGGAGCTGGCTCCGCTCATGAACTTGGCCGATGAGATCGTCGATATCGTCGACACTGGTAATACGCTTCGCGCTAACGGTATGGAACCCCGCGAGCTCATTGCCCATATCAGCACGCGTTTGGTGGTCAACAAAGCGGCCATGACCATGAAGCACGACCGTATTAAGCCGCTGCTAGCGCGCCTGGAAAGTGCCGTAAAAAAGCGTCAGACGCAGCCTATCGAATGACACGAGGTTCATCATGAGCGATACAACCACAGCCACTATTGCCCGCCTCTCGACCAGTGAAACGGCTTTCCATCAGCGCCTCGATGCGCTGTTGGATTGGGAGGGCGTGTCTGATAAAGCGGTCCAGGCTCGTGTTGAGGAAATCTTGGCAGACGTTAAGCAACGCGGTGATCAGGCGGTCATTGAGGCAACCAACCGCTTTGACCGTCTATCGGTCGAATCGATGGCGCAATTGCGCCTAACGCCAGAGCAGTTAAAGAAGGCGTATGACGGTTTGCCTGCCGAGCAGCGTGATGCCCTGGCAATGGCTGCCGAGCGTATTAAGCGCTACCACGAGCGGCAAAAACCGACCTCTTGGCAGTATGAAGAAGCCGATGGCACGGTGTTAGGCCAAAAAGTAACACCGCTTGATTGTGCAGGCATCTATGTTCCAGGCGGTAAGGCGGCTTATCCGTCGTCCGTGCTGATGAATGCCATTCCTGCCCACGTGGCAGGTGTGCGTGAAATCGTCATGGTAGTACCTACCCCTGATGGTGTGTTGAATGATCTGGTATTGGCGGCGGCGCACCTAGCGGGCGTGGACTACGTGTTCACTATTGGTGGCGCCCAGGCCGTTGCCGCGCTTGCCTACGGTACGCAAAGCGTTCCTCGGGTCGATAAAATTGTGGGACCCGGCAACATCTACGTGGCCACTGCCAAGCGGGCCGTGTTCGGCCAGGTCGGCATCGATATGATTGCCGGACCTTCCGAAATCATGGTGGTGTCGGATGGGCAAACCGACCCGGATTGGATCGCCATGGACCTCTTCTCTCAGGCGGAGCATGACGAAGATGCCCAGGCGATTTTGGTGAGCTGGGACGCCGCGCACCTCGATGCGGTGGCGGCTTCTATTGAGCGGCTACTGCCAACGCTAGAGCGCGAAAAGATTGCCCGCGCGTCTCTGAACCGTCGCGGCGCGCTGATTCTGTGTACAGATCAGGCCGAAGCGGTTGAGATGATTAACCGTATCGCTCCTGAGCATCTTGAATTGTCGGTTGCTGAGCCTGAGGCATGGCTAGACGATATCCGCCATGCGGGCGCTATCTTTATGGGGCGCCACACGTCGGAAGCGCTTGGGGATTACTGCGCGGGGCCGAACCATGTGCTGCCGACATCCGGCACGGCGCGATTCTCATCACCGCTCGGGGTGTACGACTTCCAGAAACGCTCTTCCATTATCCACTGTTCCCCTGAAGGGGCGTCTGAGCTGGGTAAAGTCGCTTCGGTGTTGGCCCGTGGGGAGTACCTCACTGCCCATGCTCGCTCTGCCGAGTACCGGATTCGCGATTAACGGGCAGTGTGTTTAGTGCAGCAGGGCGGCTTTAAGAGCCGCTCTGCCTGTCGGCTGATGTTGCGTTGGTCGGCACAGGGCGCTCGCCTACCTCCAGCGTCATCTCCATTCGCTCACCGCCGCGGACAATCGTCAGAGGCAGTGACGTGCCGGGAGGAATAGATGCAATGTCACTCATAGTAGCGCGTGCATCTAAAATGACCTGGCCATCAATAGAGAGCAGCACATCCCCCGGTTGTAAGCCTGCCTGTGCGGCAGGTCCGCCGCTTACCACGCCTGCCACGATCACGCCTTGTGGGGTGCGTAGCCCAAACGAGGCTGCGAGCTCTCGCGAAAGCGCCTGAGCCTCAATGCCCAGCCAGCCGCGAATTACGCGACCGCGAGTCACCAGCTCATTGAGTATGCTGTGGGCAAGGTTGGCGGGAATTGCGAAGCCGATACCTTGAGAGCCGCCTGAACGTGAGAAAATTGCCGTATTAATTCCCACTAGAGCGCCATCAGGATTAACTAGTGCGCCGCCTGAGTTGCCGGGGTTAATGGCCGCATCGGTCTGAATAAAATCCTCATATGCATTAAGCCCTAAATGGCTGCGCCCTGTGGCGCTAATAATGCCCATGGTGACGGTTTGGCCAACGCCGAAGGGGTTGCCAATTGCCAGTGCCACATCGCCGACGGCGACCTGTTCTGAGTCGGCAAGCTCAATCACCGGTAGATTTTCAAGATCAATGCGCAGCACTGCTAAGTCGCTTTCTGGATCTGTACCAATCACTTCGGCCAGCGTTTCACGCCCATCGCGTAGGGCAACCTGGATTTGATCCGCGCCATTAATCACATGATGGTTAGTCAGTACATAGCCATCCTTGCTGACAATGACGCCAGATCCCAAGCTGGAGAGCATCCGTTGATGGGTTGTGGCATCGTCACCGCTGAAGAACTGCCGGAAAAAGGGGTCTGACATCAGTGGATGCTGGTCGCGCTCAACAATCCGGGATGAATAGATGTTCACCACCGCAGGCGCCGCTTGGTTAACTGCATCGGAGTAGCTAGCCGGGCCCTGGTTGCGGGCAAGAGGTTCTGCTTGGCGAATGTCGGGCGCAGGTCGGTTAGTGCTCTGCTCGTTGCTGGTAGTGGGTACCAGTGCCGGGGGGGTTTCCACCGCTGCGGGCGGAGTCTGTCGAAACGGGTTTGGCAACTGCTCTGGGAACGCGAGCAGTAGCACGGCAGCTAGCAAGAGCCCCGTGGTAATGGGCCATAAATAGGGCAGCACAGAACGGTGCATGCGAGGATTCCTCAGCGGGTGGCAGTCTAAATAGTCGCGAGGTTCGCGATAATGCGGAGCGAGTTTTACAATGGCGTTATGGTAACACTGAATGCCGCTGTGCCTCACGGTGGCTGTTTAAACTGTTAAGGAGTGAGTGTGAATCATCGCGATCAACTTGTCGCCGCTTGTGACCATCAGCTGCGAGCCGAGCAATTTAAGGACTTTACGGTTAATGGGTTGCAAGTTGAAGGGCGTGATACCGTCAAGCGAGTGATGTCAGGAGTGACGGCGTGCCAGGCGCTGTTGGATGAGGCGGTAGCATGGCAGGCTGACATGGTGTTGGTGCATCACGGTTATTTTTGGAAAAACGAGCCAGTGCCTATTACAGGGATGAAACAGCGCCGCATTAAAACGTTGCTCGCCAATGATATAAGCCTTCTTGCCTATCATTTGCCATTAGATGCCCATGCGGAGATGGGCAACAATGCTCAGTTAGCTAAGCGGCTCGGTTGGAAAGTAGAAGGCTGTTTGGATGGGGAGCTGGGGGAAGGGCTGCTCTGGTCGGGGCGTTTGGTTGCGCCCCAAAGTATAGGTGAGCTTGCTGAGCAAATAAGCACCACGCTTCAGCGGTCTCCTCTTGTTGTGGAAGCGCCGTTTGCTGAGCAGCCTATAGAGCGAATCGCATGGTGTACGGGCGGAGCACAGGATATGATCACCGCTGCCTACGAAGCAGGGGCGCAGGTGTTTGTGTCTGGAGAAATATCTGAGCGTACCACGCATTTGGCGCGTGAAATGGGGATTCACTATATTGCGGCGGGCCACCACGCCACTGAGCGTTATGGTGTCCAAGCACTTGGTGAGTGGCTAGGCAGTGAGTTCGGTGTGGAGCATCGTTTTGTGGATATTGATAATCCTGCCTAACTCAAGGGCGCAGGGCACCTGTCGCTCATTGATCGGGTGCCCTGCTGGCGATACGCGGCAGTAATGGCGGCGTTTGCCTTAGTAGCGGGGAGGTTGTGCTGCTGTACCTTCAGTAGGTTGGTGGCTCTCTTTTAAGCCAAAATCTTCTGACAGCGTACCGTTTTTGCCCGCTGCGTAGTCTCTAGGCATTGCCACGTTGCTGTCGTTTTCAGTGTCGCTTGTGGTGGTGCTGGATGACGGCTTAACGCTGGATAGTTTCCACTGAGTTGCTTCGTTTTCTACCTGTTGCTCAAGCTGATCAGCTTCGTGGCGAATGTTTTCTAAGCGCTGCTGAATGCTCGTTAAGTGGCTGCTCATGCCTTTCTTTAGTTCAGCGATTTGGTGTTCACGTTCAAGCAGTGTCTGCTTGAGTGAAGCGGCATCCCGCGCACCTTTGCTGAAAAGTCGATAGCACACTAAGCCGATGATAAAACCGACGATTAATCCAATGATTGCAAAAGTGAATGGCGAGCTTGCTTCCACAGTCTTCTCCCTAAGTAATGCGCGCCACTGAACACAGGGCGTGGCTTTAAAAACAGCCCCATTATAGGCGCGTCTAAGTCGGTTGGGTCAATCCACTCATGCGCTTAGCGTTTAAGCGGCGTATAATTAGCCCCATTTTATTGAGCAAGCTTTATCTGGCGGGCGGTGGCGCGTCGAGGATACGGCTTGGACAATGCGTTGCGGGAGCACATTAATGGCATCAGTATCTGCACGTCAGGCGTCTGATCAAACGCGCCGGCCAACGCCGCTTGAGCGTTATCAAGAAGACCTCAAGCGTAGCGATTTCCAATATGACTCTGCCCAAGAACAAGCAGTGAAGCATCTGCAGCGCCTCTATGATGAGTTGGTGTCAGCGCCGACCACGGTGCCCAAAGCGATAGTCGCCAGTAAAGGCATCAAGGCCAAAATGGCAGGCTTGCTGGGTAAGAAAAATGAACCGGCCAAACCCCCAGTACCGCAGGTGAAAGGGCTCTATTTTTGGGGTGGCGTGGGGCGTGGAAAAACTTACTTAGTCGATACCTTTTATGAAGCACTGCCGTTTCCCGAGAAGATGCGCACGCATTTCCACCGCTTTATGCAGCGGGTGCACAACGAACTGACACACTATAAGGGCGAGAAAAATCCGCTTACGCTCATCGCCGGTAAATTTGCGGCAGAGGCGAGGGTAATCTGCTTTGATGAGTTTTTTGTTAAAGACATTACCGACGCGATGATTCTGGCCAATTTGCTGGAAGCACTGTTTGAACGTGGTGTTGTGCTGGTGGCGACGTCGAATATTGTACCCAATGACCTCTATAAAGACGGCTTGCAGCGTGCACGATTTGTGCCTGCTATTGAGTTGGTGAACCGTCACTGTGAGGTGGTCAACGTTGATTCAGGGGTCGACTACCGCTTGCGTGCTCTTGAGCGTGCAGAAATTTTCCATGCGCCTTTAGATGACGCTGCCGAGCAGGAATTGGCACGCAGCTTCAGAGAAATTGCCGGACAGCCGGGTGAGGAGGGCGCGCCGCTGGAGGTGAATCACCGAGTGCTGAAAACTCGCCGCTTGCATGATGATGTGGTGTGGTTTGAGTTTGCCGAGCTGTGCGATGGCCCTCGTAGCCAAAATGACTATATCGAGCTTGCTCGGGAGTTTCACACAGTGTTGGTAGCCAACGTCCCGCGAATGGATGGTAAAACGGATGATCAGGCGCGGCGCTTTATCAACATGGTGGATGAGTTTTATGACCGTGGCGTAAAGCTGTTGATGTCCGCTGAGGTGCCGGTGGAGTCGCTGTACAGCGACGGTAAGCTCACATTTGAGTTTCAGCGTACTCTGTCGCGGCTCCAGGAGATGCAGTCTCGCGAGTACTTGGCGCTGGCTCATAAACCCTAGCGCCTGCGCATGCATCAAAAAAATAGCTACGGCACTTAACTTGGGCACATGCTTACTGTAGAATGCCGCCTCGCTACATGTTGCTGGCTAAAGTCAGCAACCAAAAAAAATAGGGATGGTGCTTCACCGCTTGGCGGTGTGAGTCACCCAACACACTTAATCTGGTGATTTCATCCATGAAGACGTTCAGTGCTAAGCCGCAGTCCGTCCAGCGCGACTGGTACATTGTCGACGCTACGGACAAAACGCTCGGTCGTCTGGCAACCGAGATTGCTCGCCGCCTGCGTGGCAAGCATAAGCCCGAATTTACCCCTCACGTTGATACCGGCGACTACATCGTCGTGATCAATGCAGAGAAAGTCCAAGTAACCGGTAACAAGGCGAAGGCTAAAACCTACTACCGCCACACAGGTTACCCGGGCGGTCTGCGCTCCATGACATTCGACAAAATGCTCGACCACGCTCCCGAGCGTATCATCGAGTCTGCCGTTAAAGGCATGCTGCCGAAAGGTCCGTTGGGTCGCGCCATGTACTCCAAGTTAAAAGTGTACGCCGGTGCCGAGCATCCGCATGCTGCCCAGCAGCCGCTTGAACTGAACATCTGAGGAAATCTTCGCCATGACACAGCAGTATTACGGTACCGGGCGCCGCAAGACTTCCACCGCTCGTGTGTTCCTAAAGCCGGGTTCCGGCAAAATTACCGTCAACAACCGTGAGCTTGACCAGTACTTCGGTCGTGTTACCGGTCGCATGGTTGTTCGTCAGCCGTTAGAGCTGACTGAAACCCTAAACCAGTTCGACGTCTACGTTACTGTTGAAGGCGGCGGCGGCTCTTCACAGGCTGGCGCTATCCGTCACGGCATCACGCGTGCCCTGATGAACTACAACGAAGACCTGCGTCCTACGCTGCGTGCCGCTGGTTACGTTACCCGCGATGCTCGTCAGGTTGAGCGTAAGAAAGTCGGTCTGCGTAAAGCACGTCGTCGTCCGCAGTTCTCCAAGCGTTAATTTTACGCTATGCGGCAAAAACGCCCAGGTCAAAGACCTGGGCGTTTTTTATTGGAATATCAAAAAATTATAACGCTCGTACCACCATGGTCCGGGGCGGTTGTTCTTGTGCAGAGCGCTTTGTTTTTTTAACATAGACTGTATTTGATATTCGTCGTCGCAAGACGCCTTTGCGACGGAACGGGTAAGCTGATGGGAGAAACCAGAAATGGCAGATAACGGCGTAAACAAAGGCCGGCGCCGTTTCCTCGTAGGCGCCACCTCCGTTGTGGGGGCGGTGGGCGCTGTCGGGGTTGCGGTCCCCTTTGTGGCATCTTGGCAGCCTAGTGCCAAGGCAAGGGCGGCAGGCGCGCCGGTTCAAGCGGATATTTCCAAGCTTGAGCCGGGGCAGCGTATGACCGTCGAATGGCGTGGTCGCCCGATTTGGATTATCAACCGTACGCCTGAGATGATCGAGCGTACTGAAGCGCTAGGGGCAGATAGCCTGGCGGATCCAGAATCAGAAGTGCCACAGCAGCCTACTTATATTCAGGGTGGCCTGCGCTCCATTAAGCCTGAAATTGGCGTATTGATCGGTATCTGTACGCATTTGGGTTGTTCTCCTCTGTTCCGGCCTGAGCCGGATGCGGAAGGGGTGGGCGTCGATAATTGGCCGGGTGGTTTCTTCTGCCCATGCCACGGCTCTCGCTTTGACTTAGCCGGTCGCGTCTTTAGTAACGTTCCTGCGCCGACTAACCTTGAAGTGCCGCCCTATCGCTTTGAAAGCGATGACATCATCGTGATCGGCGAAGACGAGGAGAGTGCCTAATGGCTAATCCAAATAAGGCAAAGGCCGAAAGCGGTATCATGCGTTGGGTGGATGATCGTTTCCCTGCCACTCAAATGATGCAGGACCACTTGACCAAGTACTACGCGCCGAAGAACTTCAACTTCTTCTACATTTTTGGTGTGCTGGCGCTGCTGGTGCTGGTAAACCAAATCTTAACCGGTGTGTGGTTGACCATGAGCTTTAACCCTTCAGCTGAAGGCGCGTTTGCCTCAGTTGAATACATCATGCGTGATGTAGAGTGGGGGTGGTTGATTCGCTACATGCATACCACGGGGGCGTCCGCCTTCTTCGTAGTGATCTATATGCATATGTTCCGCGGTTTGATGTATGGCTCTTATAAAGCCCCGCGTGAGCTGGTATGGATCTTTGGTATGGCGATCTATCTTGCGCTAATGGCAGAAGCCTTCATGGGCTACCTGCTGCCTTGGGGACAGATGTCCTACTGGGGTGCCCAGGTTATTATCTCGCTGTTCTCAGCGATCCCTGGCATTGGTCCGGACCTCGCTCAGTGGGTGCGTGGTGACTTCCTGATCTCCGGTATTACGCTGAACCGTTTCTTTGCGTTGCACGTCGTCGCGCTGCCCATCGTCATTTTGGCGTTGGTGGTACTGCACATTATTGCGCTGCACGAAGTGGGCTCTAATAACCCCGACGGCATCGATATCAAGCAGAAGAAAGATGAGACCGGTAAGCCGCTTGATGGCATTGCTTTCCACCCTTACTACACCGTGAAAGATTTGGTGGGTATTGCGGTCTTCCTGTTTGTTTTCTGCGTGGTGGTGTTCTACTTCCCGGAAGGGGGTGGTTACTTCATCGAGAAGCCGAACTTTGAACCGGCTAACCCGCTGAAAACGCCTGACCATATTGCGCCTGTTTGGTATTTCACGCCGTTCTACGCCATTCTACGGGCGATTACCTTCTCGCTGTTCGGGCTTGATGCTAAGTTCCTGGGTGTTGTCTGCATGGGCGCGGCGATTGCTGTGCTGTTCGTGCTACCGTGGCTTGACCGCAGCCCTGTGCGCTCTATGCGTTACAAAGGCTGGATGTCAAAAGTTATGCTGCTGCTGTTCTGCATCAGCTTTGTAATTCTTGGTATTCTAGGTGTGCTGCCGTCCACAACAGGCCGCACAATTCTAGCGCAGGTGTGTACAGCCATTTACTTCGCCTTCTTCCTGCTGATGCCGCTCTACACCAAGCTGGAGAAGACCAAACCCGTTCCGGAAAGGGTGACTGGCTAATGAAAAAGCAACTATTAGCACTGCTCTTCGCAATAGTGCCGGTAACCGCGATGGCGGCTGGTGGCGCAAGTGTGCCTCACAGCATGGATCCTGACCTACAGGATCAGGCGTCTCTGCAAAATGGCATGAAGCTCTATGTCAATTATTGCATGGGCTGTCACTCTCTTGAGCACCAGCGCTTTGCGCGCGCGGCTGATGATCTGGGTATCCCCCAGGATCTGGTAGAAGAGAACTTAATCTTCTCCTCAGATTTAGCGTTCAACGACCAGATGCACATTGCGATGGATCGTGGCGATGCAGAGTCTTGGTTTGGTGCTCCGCCGCCCGACTTGACGCTGGAAGCGCGCCTACGTGGCACTGACTGGATCTACTCCTATCTGTTGGGCTTTTACAAAGACCCGAGTCGTCCCACTGGTGTGAATAACACCGTTTTCGATTTGGTGGCTATGCCTAACGTGCTGGAGCCCCTCCAGGGTGTTCAGGAGTTGGTGTGTGCTGAGACCGATCAGCCGGTGGCTGGCCACGAGCCGGATCCGCTTTCCGGTAAGTACCAGTCTTGTGATGTGCTGCAAGTCACTCAGCCTGGCGCTATGGAACCTGCGGAGTTTGAGGAAGCGGTGTATGACCTGACCAACTTCCTGGCCTACGTGGGTGAGCCTTCCAAGCTGCAGGCGCAAGCCCTGGCACCTAAAGTACTTATCTTTATCTTTATTTTTGGTGTGATTGCTTACCTGCTCAAACGTGAGTACTGGCGAGACGTCCACTAATCAGTAAAGTAGGATAGGCGGTTCGGGCGCACGGCGAAAGCCGTGCGCCTTTTGTTTGTTTGCGGCGTCATTATGTATCGTTGGCTACCTTCCCATAAGAGGGTGCTGGCATGTTATTATCGAGAATTGTTTTGATGCGAGGATGCTTTCATGGGTGTTGTGGCCAAGCGGTCGTCAATGATCTTTTACTCGGGTAGTGATGATCATTTCAGTCATCGAGTGCGCATTGTTCTGGCTGAAAAAGGAGTAGCGGTCGACATCGTCGATGTCGCTGAGGAGCAGCCGCCTGAAGAGTTAGCAGACCTCAATCCGTACAACAGCGTTCCGACGCTGCTGGATCGTGACTTGGTGCTTTATGAATCCAAGGTAATGATGGAGTATCTGGATGAGCGTTTTCCTCATCCGCCCTTGCTGCCGGTCTACCCTGTAGCGCGTGCTCAAAGCCGTCTGTGGATGCATCGCATTGAGCGCGAATGGTGCCCGATGTTAGAGCAGATTCGTACCGGTGGTAAGAAAGAGGCCGATAAGGCGCGTAAAGAGCTGCGTGAAAGCCTAATTGGCATTTCGCCCATCTTTGAAGATATGCCTTATTTCATGAGTGAAGAGTTTACGCTGGTAGATTGCTGTTTGGCACCGATCCTGTGGCGTTTACCTGAGCTGAATATTGAGTTGCCCGAGAAGCAAGTGAAGCCGCTGTTAGGTTACATGTCGCGGGTATTTGAGCGCGAAGCGTTTAAAGCATCTTTGAATGAGCGTGAAAAAGAGATGCGCGCTTGAATTCATTCGGCCTCTTAGCTCTGTGGGCAAGAGGCCATATTTGTTAGGAGGAGGGAGTCTTATGAAATCGAGCCGTCCCTATCTCGCCCGAGCCCTCTATGAGTGGCTGTTAGACAATGAATTAACGCCCTACCTCGTGGTTGACGCCACGCAGCCTGGGGTGGAAGTACCACGGCAATTTGTTCAGAATGGGCAAATTGTGCTCAATGTAGCGCCGACGGCGGTGCGTGGCCTGTTTATGGAAAATCAGGCTATTGGTTTTAATGCTCGATTTGGTGGCCAGCCTATGCAGGTGATGATCCCAACGCCTGCGCTTATCGCCATCTACGCCCGTGAGAATGGTGCGGGTATGGTGTTCGGTCACGAGCCTGAGCTTGATGCTGCTGGGTTTGAAGAGCAGGATGATGAAGCTGGAGAAGCAGACACTGACACAGAATCGGCAAAGCCTGAGCTGACACTCACTGAGCCAACCTCTGAGCAAGCGTCCAGCCAGTCGTCTGATAAGGCGTCTGGCGATGACAAGCCCAAGAAAAAACCGACGCTGCGCGTTGTGAAGTAATCAGTCAGATAGCAGTCTCGGTAGCCAAATACAAAACAGCCTCGCCAACTATTTGGCGAGGCTGTTTTCTAGCATCTAGGCGTTAGTCAAGGTAGTCAAAAACCTTAACAATGCGTTGCACGCCACCCACGGAGGAGGCTGCATTCACAATGCGGTCTGCCTCTTCCCGAGTCACCATGCCCATTAAATAGACACTGGCGTTTTCCGTGGTGACCTTCAGTTTGGAAGAGTCAATGCGGTCATTCGTTGCCAGGTAGCTTATGACATTGGTGGTCAGCCACGTATCTGTTAGCCGCTGGGTGGCGGGCAGGTTGGCGGCGACGGTAAGCTCATTATGAACTTTGTCCACGCCGCGTAAGTTCGATGCAACGTTACCCGCCATGTTTTTCAGCTCTTCGCTTGGTACCTGTCCAACTAGCAGCAGCGTTCCGTTATAGCTGTGGGCGCGAATGCGTGCATCGCCTAGGCGGGCATCGGCACGAGCTAGCGCGCGCTCTACTTCGCGTTCAATCGTGGCGTCGACAGCTTCTACGTCATTGCTACGCTGGCCGTAGTTAGAGGGGTTTGAGGCGCTATTGTTGGCGCAACCGCTTAGTGCTATCACGCCGCAGAGCGTGGCAGCCAATAGTGTTTTGGATGAAAAGTGCAGGGCCATGAGGATGACTCCTTGATCAGTAATTATTCGCAAGGCGTGCGCTATTACTCAGCGCCACCAAACAGCTGTTCGTCAATTAAATCACAAAGGCAGTGAATAACGAGCAAATGAACTTCTTGGATGCGTGCGGTAGAGGTGGCGGGAACACGGATCTCGCAGTCGTCTTGCCCCAGTAAAGAGGCCATATTACCGCCGTCACGCCCGGTTAGTGCTACTACGGTCATGTCGCGGTCGTGAGCCGCTTGGATCGCTTGTACAACGTTAGCGGAGTTGCCGCTAGTTGAAATAGCCAGCAGTACGTCGCCTGGCTGGCCCAGTGCGCGAATTTGCTTGGAGAACACCTCGTTATAGCTATAGTCATTAGCAATAGATGTCAGGGTCGAGGTGTCGGTAGTTAGTGCTAAAGCAGGCAGGCTAGGGCGCTCACGCTCAAAACGGTTCAGTAACTCAGAAGAAAAATGCTGACTGTCACCGGCGCTGCCGCCGTTACCACACGCAAGAATTTTCCCTTCATTAACCAGACACTGCACCATCATTTGGCTGGCGACTTCAATAAAAGGAGGCAGTACTTCGCTGGCATAGGTTTTAGTATCAATGCTGGCATTGAAATGGCTGAGTATACGGGATTGAAAGTCCATCAGGGCTTCCTAGTTAAGAGTATTAATAAGCGTCAAAAGCCGCTTTCTCCCACTGAAACTCGAGAGTGGGCGGCGTGCCTGTAATGGCTAGAATATCAAAGCGACAGGGACAGGAAAGGTTGTGTTTGGCAATATAAAGCGTCGCCGCGCGAATTAACCGACGACGTTTTTGCGCGTTTACCATTTCTAGCGGGTGTCCATGGCGCGTTGTGGCGCGATGTTTGACCTCGACAAAGACCAAAATATCCTGGTCATACATCACAAGATCAAGCTCTCCGCCTTTTACATGGTGATTGTTGGTGACCAGGCGAAGGCCGTGCTGCTGCAGCCATTGAGCGGCTAACCGCTCAATGGCTGCACCTCGATAACGGGCAGTTTGGGGATTATTGCTCATTACCCAGTAGGCCAGGAATTAAAATGGGTGACGGTGTGCCATTTTGAAACTTGGCCCAGGGCAGTTCGCGGTGGATGCGGCCATCATTTGATAGCGATAACGTCCCAGTGCTGCCGTTTAAACCGTTTAGGCTGGACAGGTCCGACATCCGTTTAGCAAGTTCATAAGCATCAACACCCATGGCCATCAAGCGGAACATCGAGGCATCTGCCTCATCGCGCAACTGCTGGTAGGTAGGGTAAAAAGGTAGTACCTCTTCTCCGCCTACTGCTGCATCTGGAATTTGCCAGGGAATGTCCATGAACATCACATCGTTCAGATCCTGATCCAAGCGCGTTTGCAGCCGGCCTTCATGTAGGTGCGAGGTGGCGTAGATGGGCAGGTCAGGAGCGTAGTAATAATCCAGCGTGGGCGGCACCTGGCGTGCGTAATCGGGAAGCGCTAGTAGGAAGAGGGCATCAATGTTGCCAAGGCGGGCGCGCTCGCCGCTAACATTCAGCGCGGTTTGCACAGCGTTGGAAACTGGGCTGCTCGGATTGTAGCGCACTGCATTAGTGACTTCACCGCCTAAGCGCTGATATTCATTCCAGAAAGCTTCACCTACCCGGCGGCCCCAATCATTATCCGGCACCATCACCGACATTTGGCGCTGGCCATCCTGATAAGCACGGCGCGCTGCCTGCCGGGCTTCATCTTCTGCAGATAAACCGTACTGCAGTAGACGTTGTGCTTGATTGTTGGCACCGCTGCCATAGTTCAGCGCTAGTGTAGGCAGCGGTACGCTGTCACGCTGCTCAAGCTGAGACACCTGATCCTTATCGAGCGGGCCAATCATTAGCTGGGCATTCATTTGCTGAGCGCGGCTATACAGTTCGTCGAGCGAGTACTGGGCAGCATCGATAAAACTTAACTGAACGCCGTCAGCACTAATCTCGTTATGGCGGCGTATGGCGGTGGCAAGTGTGTTGGCAACGCTGCTTAGCGGGCCAGATTCCGGTAGTGCAATCACAATACGACGAATTTCGGTGCCCTCAAGTTCAGGTAAGGTGACTTGAACTTGCCCCGGCTGCTGATCAAGCGTTTGCTGTGCCCACTGTTGGCGCTCAGCAAGGGTTTGCTGCTGATTTGCCTGCATAGGCAGCTCATCGTCCAAGACTTGCGTTGCGCGCAACACGGCGCGTGGGTCGTTTAACCCGCGAGCAAGCTCTGAAAATAGCATGGCCCAGCGCACGCGATCGGTGTCGTTAAGCAGCGTTTCATCAATGCTGCTGGCGGTATCAAAGGCGTTTTCACGCTGGCCCTGGCGGGCCAAAATATTGGCGGCTTCCAGACGTGTGCGAGCAGCCTGCTCTGGGGCTTGCTGTTCCGCTTGACTGAGCAAGCGGCCGGCATCCTGGTCGGGCACTCGGTCAACCACGCTCGGCGGTTGCATGGCGCACCCGGTGATGAGAAGTGCCATGAAGGCAGTGGCCAACAGGCCACGAAGTGACTGTTTCATGTATCCTTCCTTAGTTTCCATTTGCGCTGTCGCGGTCAATCAGCAGGTTAGCGTGGTTTTCCATAAGCATAGCGCACCGTCAGGGCAAGCTATTAACAAATCGGGAGTCACGATGACACACCAACATCCGGGCACATTGTACGTGGTTGCCACGCCAATTGGGAATTTGGACGACTTAACGCCGCGTGCTGCTCGGGTATTAGCCGATGTGTCGCGTATCGCAGCAGAGGATACGCGACATAGCGGACGGCTACTCGCCCATTTAGGGGTGAATACGCCCATGATATCGCTGCATGAGCACAATGAAGCCCAGCGGGTCGATACGCTCGATGGTTATTTATCAGCTGGTGAAAGTATTGCACTGATCAGTGATGCCGGTACGCCGCTGATTTGCGACCCCGGTTTCGTGCTGGTGCGTGAACTACGCGCCAGAGGGCGCCACATTGTGCCGTTGCCTGGGCCTTGTGCGTTGGTCACTGCGCTGTCAGGTGCCGGGCTGCCAACAGACCGCTTCACGTTTGGGGGCTTTCTGCCCGCCAAGCCCAGCGCTCGCCGCCAAGCGCTAGAGAAGTGGCAGGGCCGTGAAGAAACGCTGGTGTTTTACGAGTCGCCCCATCGCATTGTGCATACCCTGGAGGCGCTATGCGAGCAAATGCCCGAACGCTCGGTGGTGCTGGCACGAGAACTAACCAAAACCTTTGAAACCTTTCTTCAGGGATCACCGGCAGCGCTTCGTGATCAGCTCGCTGAAGATCCTAACCAGAGCCGGGGTGAGTTTGTTGTGATTATCTCGGGCGCCCCGCCGGCGGTGCAGGGGGATGAGCAGTCGATAGAGGCCAATGAGTTGTTAGCTGCCCTGCTGGCAGAGGGGGTGGGTGTCAAACAGGGGGCTTCGATTGCGGCCAGAATGCTGGGTGGCCGTAAGCAGGAGTGGTATGCCCGGTTGCAGGCAATGAAAGGTCAGCATTGAGGCGAGCGCAGGGCACTGGTATGCTTGCCGCCGGAGTTGGCCAGACAGTCGCCGCTAATGCGCTTGTAAGGGCCGTTAGGGGAGGAAAGTCCGGGCTCCATAGGGCAGAGTGCCAGGTAACGCCTGGGCGGCGTAAGCCGACGGAAAGTGCAGCAGAGAGTAGACCGCCTAAGCCTTTCGGGGCCGGTAAGGGTGAAAGGGTGCGGTAAGAGCGCACCGCGCGCCTGGCAACAGTGCGTGGCATGGTAAACCCCACTCGGAGCAAGACCAAATAGGGACCCAACGGCGTGGCCCGCGCTGGGTCCGGGTAGGTTGCTTGAGCGCTGCGGTGACGCAGCGCCTAGAGGAATGACTGTCCACGACAGAACCCGGCTTATCGGCCGACTCCCCATTTCCATGAAAGGCGTGCCAAGCACGCCTTCCCAAATTATGTGTGAGAGTAACATGCCTTCTGCTGACGCTGATCAGGTCACCCGTTTTCGTCATACCAGCGTTTTATTGGAAGGAGCGGTAGATGCACTGGTCCATGATTCTGAAGGTATCTACCTAGATGGTACCTTTGGCCGTGGCGGTCACTCCCGGTTAATTCTTTCGCGCTTAAGCGAGCAGGGTCGCTTGTTGGCCATGGATCGCGACCCTCAGGCCATTGCCGCCGCTGCTGAGATAGAAGACTCCCGTTTCCACATTACTCAGCGTGAATTTGCTCACTTGGCTGAATTTGCCAAAGAGCAGGGGCTCTACGGCAAACTCTCTGGTGTTTTGCTGGATGTGGGCGTCTCATCCCCGCAGCTTGATGATCCTGAGCGCGGTTTTAGCTTTATGCGCAACGGCCCGCTAGATATGCGCATGGACCCCACGCAAGGGGAAAGTGCCGCCGAGTTTTTGGCGCGAGCCAGTGAAGCCGATATTGCCAACGTCTTTAAAACCTACGGTGAGGAGCGCTACGCCAAGCGCCTAGCTAACGCCGTGGTGAAACGACGCGTGGAGAAGTCTTTTACCCACACGGTGGATTTGGCGGAGGTGCTGAAAGCCGCCCACCCAGCATGGGAAAAAGGTCGGCACCCGGCGACCAAAGCGTTTCAGGGGCTGCGTATTTATCTTAATGGGGAACTTGACCAGCTAGATGCCGCCTTAGAGGCAGCGCTTGAAGCGCTAGCGCCGGGCGGTCATCTAGTGGTCATCAGCTTTCACTCCTTGGAAGATCGCCGTGTGAAGCGGTTTATCCGCCATCATGTGCGCGGTGACACCCACTTGCCACGGGGTGTGCCCATTCGTGATGATCAGTTGAATCGTCGCCTTGAAGCACTGGGCAAAGGCAGTCGCCCGAGCGACGAGGAAGTGGATGCTAACCCCCGCGCGCGTAGTGCCGTTATGCGGGCGGCCCGTAAGCGAGGCTAACAATGAGCATTGAACGGCTAGAGCATTGGGCTTCCACGCTGAGGGCGGAGTGGCCGTTTAAACTGCGCCTTCGCCTGTGGCCCATCACCATGATTGTGCTGTTTTTTGCCTGTTTATTGACCGGCTTAGCAGTAGTGACCACCACCCATATGACGCGGGTACAGTTTGCTGAGCTTCAGCGGTTAGAGCAGGAAGAAAACCAGCTCCAGACCGAGTGGGGCCAACTGCTGTTGGAAGAGGGGGCTTGGGCAACGCCAGCCCGCATTGAACAAATTGCCACGGAACGGCTAGAGATGCGTATTCCTGACGTAAATGATGTCGAGGTGATTCGGCCATGAAGCGTGAAGGTCGGGGAGGGAAGTCCCGCCAATATCCTATCGCGCCGCCGCTTGCTGGTGGGCGCTTTTTCTTTATTTTGTTAGCAGTTGGTCTCGCCTCTGCCATTTTGATTGGGCGAATTACACTGCTACAGGTGATTGATCGCCCATTTTTGCAGAGCCAGGGTGATGCCCGCACGCTGCGCCATGAAGCTATTCCTGCTCACCGCGGAATGATCACTGACCGTAACGGCGAGCCACTGGCAATATCCACGCCGGTCGTCACGTTGTGGGCAAACCCCCAAGAGCTGCCTTCCGATGCCATTCAGCGAGTAATGTTGGCTCAGGCGCTAGGGATGACGCTGGATGATTTTGAGTCCCGCGTGGCTCGTTATAGCGGCCGAGAGTTCATGTACCTACGCCGCCAAATGACGCCGGAAGCCGCACAACGCATTCTTGATTTGCGCACCCCAGGTGTCTACCCCCAGCGCGAGTACAAGCGCTACTACCCCGCTGGTGAAGTAGCCGCCCAACTGTTGGGTGTGACCAACGTTGATGATGTAGGTCAGGAGGGGTTGGAACTCTCTTACCAGCCCTATCTAGCGGGTCATCCTGGGCAGCGCCGTGTGATTAAAGATCGTCGTGGTCGGCTGGTGCGAGAGCTGGGCGTGATTCGTGAAGCGCAGCCAGGCGGAGAGCTGACCCTGGCGATTGATCAGCGTATCCAGTACATGGCATATCGCGAATTGCGCGCTGCAGTGGCTGAACATCAAGCAGATGGTGGTGTTTTGGTCATGATGGATGCCCGTACAGGTGAAGTCCTGGCAATGGCCAATCTGCCGTCTTACAACCCCAATAACCGAGCGGGCTTAGATCCTCGTGGTTTGCGTAATCAAGCGCTGGTGGATGTATTCGAGCCTGGTTCGGTCATGAAGCCGTTAGCCATGGCAGCGGTGCTTGAAAGCGGTATTGTTGGCCGTGATGCTGTGGTAGATACATCGCCTGGATGGATGAGGCTTGATCAATTTACGATCCGAGACTTCCGTAACTATGGTGAACTGGATCTCGCGGGTATTCTTGAAAAATCTTCTAACATTGGGATGTCTCGCTTGGCTCTGCAGCTAAGCGATACGGCTATTTGGGAGAAGTATAACCAGCTCGGCCTGGGGCAAAGCCCTGGAACAGGCTTCCCAGGGGAGTCTACGGGCAATCTACCGGCTCGGATTCAGTGGTCTAGAAGTGAGCGAGCAGCTCTCTCTTATGGGTATGGTTTATCGGTAACGGCCGTTCAGCTAGCCAGTGCTTATACTGCGTTGGCTAATAATGGTGAACGCTTACCCCCTTCGCTGTTAAGGTTGTCAGAGCCGCCCCAAGGTATCCCGGCCATTGAGCCGAGTGTTGCCAACGACTTACTAGAAATCTTAGAAACCTCGGTTGGCGCCTATACAGGTGGGCGACGTGCCCGTGTAGAAGGGTATCGCGTTGGCGGAAAAACCGGCACCGTGCGTAAAACGGGCCAGCAAGGCTACGCCACTGATGCCTATCGCAGCGTCTTTGCGGGTATTGCGCCCATTTCGGACCCGCGTATCGTGACGGTGGTGATGATTGACCATCCCAAAGCAGGCGAATTTTATGGTGGAGCGGTGGCAGCGCCGGTGTTCTCTAGTGTCACCGGTAATGCGTTGCGGCTACTGGATGTGCCGCCTGACTACGAGGTCGAATAGTGTTTAAGGAGATGGCATGACCATATGCCCAGAACAGTTACGGAAAGCGTTGCACCACGTATGGCCAAGCGCCAGTTTGCCAGCCTTACCTGACCTTCCTCAGCAGCTCAACTTGATCACTGATTCTCGCAAGCTGACGGAAGGTGATGTGTTTGTCGCCGTCCCCGGCAGCCAGCGTGATGGGCGAGAGTATATCGAGCAGGCATTAGCGAGCGGTGCCTCGTTGGTACTGGCCCACACCAAAGAGAGTGACGTGCGATTAGAAGGACAGGTGCTGTTCCTGCCGCATCTTTCGCTACGCCTAGGTGAGCTAGGCCGAACGCTATTTGATGTACCAAGCGGCCTGGAAATTATTGCGGTCACGGGCACCAACGGAAAGAGCTCTGTGACTCACTACATTGCGGAGCTAAGTGAGCAGTTGGGTACCGCTGCTGGCGTGATTGGCACCTTAGGCGTCGGCCGTCCGGGTAAACTTTTGGAAAGCGGTTTAACGACGCCAGGCCCGCTGGCGCTGCAGGCGACACTTGGCGAGCTGGCTCGCCAAGGTGTAAAGCGCGTCGCGCTTGAAGCCTCGTCCCATGCACTAGATCAGCAGCGCTTAGATGCTGTGAATGTGAATGTGGGCGTCTTTACCAACCTCACCCGAGATCATCTGGACTATCACGGCAGCATGGCGGCCTACGCGGCGGCAAAGGCCAAGCTATTTCGCCGTACAGAATTAGCCCTTGCGGTCGTTAATGGTGATGACCCCTTGGCGCGTTTAATGTTGGCAGGATGCGACGAGAACGTACGTGTATTGGCCACTGGCAGTGATGAAGCCGTGACGCTGCGCGTTCTGGATTGGCAGCCCCATGCCCTTGGGCAGCAGGCGCTGATAGCCACCCCAGAAGGCGAAAAAGCCCTGCAGCTAGGGCTTGTGGGGCGTTTCAACTTGGATAATGTACTACTTGCCATGGCCGTACTTTACGGATTAGGTGAGCCGCTGGATGCGATCTTTGAAGCAGCAGCAGCGCTTTCTCCTGTGCCGGGACGCATGGCCTGCTACGGTGGTGATAACGCCCCTAGCGTGGTGGTAGATTATGCCCACACGCCAGATGCACTGCAGAGTGCGTTGGGTGCTTTGCGTGCCCATTTGGGCAGTCAAGGCAAGCTATGGTGCCTGTTTGGCTGCGGCGGTGAGCGGGATACAGGGAAGCGCGCTGAAATGGCGAAAGTAGCAGAGCAACTGGCTGATCACGTGGTCGTCACCGATGACAACCCACGCAGTGAGTCTGCCGAGCAGATTCGTCAGCAAATCCACGCAGGCTTTGCCGGTGGTGTGCCAGTAGATGATAGAGGTGACCGCCGACAAGCTATTCTTCACGCGGTTCATCAAGCCGCTCCTGACGATGTGATTCTCGTCGCAGGAAAAGGTCATGAAACCTATCAAGAGATAGACGGAGTTCGCCACCCTTATCAAGATGACGAGCAGGTGCTCCACGCCCTTGCCACACGGGGAACCCCCTAATGTGGGCGTTGGCAGAAGTAGCCGCCGCCCTTGGCTGCGATATCTCGTCTGAGAGCGCCAGCTTGCCCATTTCAGCGGTAGTGACCGACACGCGTAAAATTGTGCCGGGCTGTCTATTTATCGCGCTAAAAGGGCCGCGCTTTGATGGCCATGAGTTTGTAGAGCATGCCAAAGAGCAAGGGGCCGCAGCAGCCCTGGTAGAGCGTGAGGTGGATAGCGCTCTACCTCAGTTGGTGTGCGCCGATACGCGGTTAGGACTTGGGCTGGTCGCGCGGGCTTGGCGTCAGCGCTTTATCCTGCCGCTGGTGGCGGTGACGGGTAATAGCGGTAAAACCACGGTAAAAGAGATGACTGCTGCGCTGCTAGCACCGCTAGGTTGCGTGTTGGCGACAGCAGGCAACTTGAATAACGATATTGGTGCGCCGTTAACCCTGCTGCGCTTATCGAGCGAACATCAAGCGGGCGTTATTGAGCTAGGCGCTAATCATTTAGGCGAGATCGCCTGGACTAGCCAGCTCACTGCACCGCAGGTCGCTATTATCACTAACGTGACTGGCGCTCATGTGGGCGAGTTTGGCGGCATGGGCCAAATTGCTCAGGCGAAGAGTGAAATTTTCTCGGGTCTTAGCGGTCATGGTACTGCCGTCATTAATAGGGATGACCGCTACTACGCTTTTTGGGCCGCCTGTGCTGCCCCTCGGCAAATTGTAAGTTATGGCTTACATGACGATGCGGACGTTCACGCGAGGGCACTTTCCTGCGACCCCCAGGGGCGGTATGCTTTCACGCTTGTTGCGCACGGCCAAATCATGGGTGAAGTGCAGTTGCCGCTTATCGGCAAACATAATGTCAGTAATGCCTTGGCCGCATCGGCAGCAGCGCTAGCGCTAGGAGTAACCCCAGAGCACGTCGTGACAGGATTAAGCGGTTTAACCTCGCTTTCCGGGCGGCTAAGCGTGGTGCCAGGGTTACGCAATGCAACGTTGTTGGATGACACTTACAATGCAAACCCAGGGGCGGTTAAAGCTGCCTTGGATGCGCTTGCTAGCTTCCCAGCGCCACGCTGGTGTGCACTCGGGGCAATGGGTGAGTTGGGCAGCGAGTCCCAAGCTTTACATGCAGAGATTGGCCGCTACGCCGCGTCGTTAGGTATCGATACGCTATTAACGTTTGGCGAGGCGGCGCGCGCGGCCTCAAGTGCCTTTGGTCGCGGGCAACACTTTGACGACCACGAGACGCTTGTGCGTCATGTTATTAATACTCTTCCGCCTAACACCACTCTGCTGGTGAAAGGGTCACGTAGTGCAGGCATGGAAACGGTCATTGCTGCGCTGCGTGCGGATGAAACAAGGTAAGCGCCGTTCATGTTACTTCACTTGGCGAATTTTTTAGCCCAATACCAGTCTGTGTTTCAAGTTTTTAACTATCTGACACTGCGCGTTATTTTAGCAGCGCTCACTGCGCTGATGCTCTGTCTTTGGTTAGGCCCATGGGTGATCCGCCGCTTGGTGGAAGGCCAAATTGGTCAGGCGGTACGCGATGATGGCCCGCAGTCGCATCTCTCTAAAGCAGGCACGCCTACCATGGGTGGGGCGATGATTCTTCTGGCGATTGCGATTAGCACGCTGGTATGGGGAGATTTAACCAATCACTACGTGTGGGTGGTTTTGCTGGTAACGCTGGGCTTTGGTGCTATCGGCTGGGTGGATGATTACCGCAAGGTCGTCGAGAAGAACCCGCGCGGCCTACCTGCCCGTTGGAAGTATTTCTGGCAGTCGGTGGTTGGTATTGGTGCCGCAGTAGTGCTTTATGCCACGGCGACCACGCCTGCGGAAACCAGCCTGCTAATTCCGATGTTTAAAGATGTCGCTCTGCCGCTGGGCGTTTTCTACATCGTACTGAGCTATTTCGTTATTGTTGGCAGCTCCAACGCCGTCAACCTTACCGACGGTTTGGATGGCTTGGCGATTATGCCCACTGTGCTGGTGGCGATGGGGCTCTCTGTATTTGCTTATGCCAGCGGTAATGCGGTGTTTGCCAACTACCTGCATATCCCTTTTATCCACGGCACCGGCGAGTTGGCAGTATTTTGTGCCACCATCGCGGGTGCAGGTCTTGGTTTTTTATGGTTTAACACCTATCCCGCCCAGGTATTTATGGGCGACGTAGGTGCCCTTGCCCTAGGGGCTGCGTTAGGGGTAGTTGCGGTCATTGTCCGTCAAGAGATCGTGCTCTTTATCATGGGCGGTATTTTTGTACTGGAAACCGTCTCGGTGATCCTCCAGGTAGGCTCCTACAAACTAACTGGACGCCGCATCTTCCGCATGGCACCGCTACATCACCACTACGAGCTGAAAGGGTGGCCAGAGCCGCGGGTTATCGTGCGGTTCTGGATAATTACCGTGGTACTTGTGCTGCTAGGCTTGGCCACGCTCAAAGTTCGTTAATCAAAGAAATAGTAGGCGGCGCACAGGCCGCCTTTGGCGTATGGCAGAAGGAGCCACATGGTGCAGGTACCGAACGGATTTACGGTAGTCGTTGGGCTAGGGCTCTCTGGTCAGGCGATTTGCCGCCATCTTACCCAGCTGGGTAGGCCGTTTATGGTGGCTGATACCCGTGCAGCGCCTCCAGGGGTGGAGGCTTTTCGCCAAACGTACCCGGATGTTCAGGTGCATTGTGGCTCTCTGGCTGCTTTGGATTTTTGTCGGGCCTACGAGGTCGTGATTAGCCCAGGTGTAGATCCTCGCACGGCTGGTTTGGAGGGGCTGCTTGAGCGCCATAACCCTGCCACTGGCGAGCCCATGCTGGTAGGCGAAATCGCGCTGTTCAAGCGTGCCGTGAAAGCACCCATTGCGGCCATTACGGGCTCCAATGCTAAGTCCACAGTGACGACGCTACTTGGCGAGATGGCTGCCGCATCTGGCATTAATGCCGCCGTGGGCGGCAATCTAGGTACGCCCGCGCTTGATCTTCTGGCGCAACAGCCAGATGCCGACCTATACATCCTAGAGCTATCCAGCTTTCAGTTGGAAACCACGCCCTCTTTAGGCGCGGCCTCGGCGGCCTTCTTAAATCTCTGCGATGACCATCTTGATCGCCACGGCGATCTAGAGGGCTATCGACAGGCCAAGCAGCGTATTTTTATCGGCGCAGAGCACGCCGTGGTGAATGCTGACGATCCGCAAACATGGCCGGATCAGCCGCTAGAGCATATCGAGCACTTTGGGGTACATGCTCCCCGTGATGCTGCGTGGGGACTGGTCGAGCAACAGGGCCATTGGTGGCTAATGCAGGGCAAAACGCCATGGCTGCTGGCCGATGAACTGCGTATAACTGGGCAGCATAATTACGCCAATGCGTTAGCGGCGCTGGCGATGGGGCGCGCACTAGGCTTTGATAAAGCCAGTATGTGCGGTGCCCTAAAAGCGTTTGTAGGCTTGCCGCACCGCAGTGAAACCATTGCCGAGCTAAACGGCGTTCGCTGGGTCAATGATTCCAAAGGTACCAATGTGGGCGCGACGCTGGCTGCCATCAACGGGATTGGCACCACCCTGCAAGGAAAGCTGCTTCTTTTGGCAGGCGGCGTTGGTAAGGGTGCGGATTTTTCTCCGTTGGCTGCGCCGCTAGCGAATAGCGCTCGCACTGCTATTGTGTTTGGGGCCGATGCGCCGCGCCTTGCCGAAGCGCTTAATGAGGCGATTCCGGTTGAGCGTGTAGAACACTTAACGCAAGCCATGGAGGTTGCTTTCGCCATGGCCAAACCCGGTGATTGCGTGCTGCTGTCACCCGCCTGTGCCAGTTTGGATCAATTCGCCAACTATCAGGCACGCGGTGACGCCTTTCGTCACTGGGTTGAGCACAAACGCAGCGAGTTGACGCCATGAGCGATGAATCTCTCAGTAGAGTACAGCGCCTGCGCGCTGCCTTAACGACCCAGCACCTGCCTTGTGATATCTGGCTGATTGTTGCGGTGGTGGCGTTGGCGGGGCTTGGCTGGATTATGGTCAGCTCTGCGTCGGTGGGGCTGCTGGAAAACAGCTACCACTACTCCCGTCAGCACGGCATCTTTCTATTATTAGCCATTGTTGCCTGCCTGTTTATGTTATGCGTGCCTTTGGAGCTGTGGCGGCAGAACGCAGCGCTTATTCTACTCGTCAGCATTTTTATGCTGGTGGTGGTGCTAGTTATTGGCCAAGAGGTGAACGGCAGTAAGCGTTGGATTTCACTGCCTGGGCCGCTGCCGAGTTTGCAGGTGTCGGAACTGGCGAAAGTGGGCCTTATTTTTTACATGGCGGCATTTATGTCGCGCTTTACCTACGAGCTGCGGCGGCGGGCGTTTACCATGTGGCGGCCATTGGCCGTGCTTGCCGTGCCCGCGAGCCTGCTGTTCTTAGCTCCAGATTTCGGTGGCATGGTGGTTTACACCGTATGTGTCATTGGCATGTTAATGATGAGCGGCGCCTCGCTGACCTTACTGCTCGGCAGTGGAAGCGTGCTGGGGGTTGGGGCGGTGATGATGGTCGTGATGGAGCCCTACCGCTTGGCCCGCTGGACAAGCTTTCTTGACCCCTGGGCCGATCAATTTGCCACCGGCTATCAGTTAACCCAGGCGTTGATTGCGTTTGGTCGTGGGCATGTAACAGGTACCGGTCTTGGCAATAGCGTTCAAAAGCTTCACTACCTGCCGGAAGCCCACACCGACTTTATTTTTGCCGTAGTGGCCGAAGAGCTAGGGATGATTGGTGCCATTTTAGTGGTGCTACTGTTTACCCTATTTATTGTACGCGCCATGTGGGTCGGCCGCCGCGCGGAGCTGGCAGGACACCTGTTTGGCGCCTACGTTAGCTACGGCATTGGATTTATTGTGGCGGCTCAGGCGTTCATTAACATGGCCGTAAGCTCTGGGTTGCTGCCCACAAAAGGGCTTACTCTGCCACTAATCAGCTATGGCGGCTCAAGTCTGTTAGTGACGGGGATGATGATTGGGCTACTGCTGCGTGTGGATGCTGAGACTCGGCACCGCCCCCGGCGTACGCCCACCCCCTACCGAGCACGCCGAGAACCGCGTTTATCGTAATTATTCAAGGAGTCGTTTGTGGCGACGAACTCGCGTCGACGGATATTGATTATGGCCGGTGGAACCGGTGGGCACGTTATTCCTGCGCTCTCTTTGGCGCATGCTTTACAGGCCAAGGGTGTCGACGTTGAATGGCTGGGAAGCCCGCGTGGTATCGAAAATCGGCTAGTGCCTAATGCTGGCATTATGCTACACACGATTGCCATTGAAGGGCTGAGGGGCAAAGGGCTGGCAGGCTGGTGCAAAGCGCCCATCAATCTTTCCCGAGCGGTGATGCAGGCGCGACGCATCATTAAACGCTTTAAACCTGATGTTGTGGTCGGCCTGGGGGGCTTTGCCAGTGGCCCGGGTGGGCTGGCGGCGCGGCTGTCGGGTGTGCCGCTGGTCATTCATGAACAGAATGCCGTCGCAGGCCTCACCAATAAAGTGCTTTCGCGCTTGGCGACGCGTACTTACGCCGCCTTTGAGGATGCGTTTGGCAGTCGTGCAGTAGTTATTGGTAACCCCGTGCGTGAAGATATTGCGGCGCTAGGCGAGAGCCCTAAGCAGGTGGCTGAGCTGTCTAATAGGCCGCTTAGGCTGCTGGTTGTGGGTGGCTCGCTCGGTGCTGTAGCACTAAACGAGCGACTGCCGCCAGCGCTTGCCGCGCTACCACCAGAGCGGCGCCCGGATGTGCGCCATCAAGCCGGTAAAGAGCGCGACGTAGCCACCGCCCAGGCATATACAGAACTTGGCATTGTGGCCGATGTTAGCCCCTTTATCGATGATATGGCGGCCGCCTATTCATGGGCGGATCTTGTGGTTTGTCGCGCTGGTGCGTTAACGGTTGCCGAGTTGGCTGCAGCGGCAAAGCCTGCGCTGTTAGTGCCATTTCCATTTGCAGTAGATGACCATCAGCGAGTCAATGCTGATGTGCTGGTGAAGGCGGGAGCGGCTCAGTGTGTCATCCAATCAGCCCTCACGCCTGAGCGCTTAACTCAATTATTAGACGAATTACTTCATCCCGACAGGCTGGCGGAAATGGCGTCTAAAGCGCGCCAAGCCGCTTATTTAGATGCCACCGAGCGTCTTGCAGCAGGCTGTTTGGGATTAGTGAAGCAAGGAGAAACTGCGTGACCGATTCAGTGACTAACATGTCGCCGCAGGGGGCTCGCCCAACTGGCCCCGGTATGCGTCGTATTAAGCGGCTGCATTTTGTAGGTATCGGTGGTGCAGGCATGTGCGGTATTGCCGAAGTATTAGCCAACCAGGGCTACCAAGTTAGCGGTAGCGACATGAAAGCCTCCGCCGTGGTTGAGCGGCTGCGCCAGTGCGGAGTAAGCGTGGCCATTGGTCATGCTGAAGAGCATGTGCAGGGGGCCGACGTGGTTGTTGTCTCCAGCGCAATCGATGAAACCAACCCTGAAATACGCTGGGCACATGAGCACCGCGTGCCGGTAGTGCGCCGTGCCGAAATGCTGGCAGAACTGATGCGCTTCCGTCACGGTATTGCCGTCGCGGGGACTCACGGTAAAACAACCACCACTAGCTTGACAGCAACACTATTGGCCGAGGGTGGCCTGGACCCCACATTTGTGATTGGCGGAAAACTGACGAGCGCAGGCGCCAATGCTCGTTTAGGTGAAGGTGATTACTTAGTCGCTGAAGCTGATGAATCCGATGCCTCGTTCCTTCACCTTCAGCCCATGGTATCGATTGTTACCAATATCGATGCTGACCACATGGCGACTTATGGCGGCGATTTTGAGCGCCTGAAAAGCACTTTCATCGAATTTTTGCACAATCTACCGTTTTATGGTCTTGCGGTGCTGTGTATTGACGATCCTCATGTGCGTGGGCTGTGTGACCAAGTTAAACGCCAGTTTGTCACTTACGGCTTTGATGAAGATGCCGACTACCGCATCGTTGATTTTTCTCAACAGGCGGGAGAAGTCTCGTTTACCGCTCTGCGCCCTGGTGATGCGGCACCGCTGGCCATTCGGCTCGCTATGCCGGGCCGTCATAACGCCCTCAATGCGATGGCGGCTATCGTTGTGGCCACTGACGCAGGCGTAAGTGATGATGCGATCCAGCGCGGGCTAACTGGGTTCGCCGGGGTAGGGCGACGCTTTCAAGTGCATGGACACTTTCCAGCACCTTCCGGCGGTGGCGATATCATGCTAGTGGATGACTACGGTCACCATCCTCGTGAAGTCGATATGGTAATCCAGGCGGTGCGAGCAGGTTGGCCTGATCGACGCCTTGTGATGCTTTACCAACCCCACCGTTACAGCCGTACGCGGGATCTTTTTGAGGATTTTGTGCGTGTGCTTTCTCAGGTGGATACCCTGGTGCTACTGGATGTATACAGCGCAGGTGAGGCCGTGCTGCCGGGAGCCGAAGGGAAAACGCTGGCGGGCTCTATTCGACAGCGTGGTGAAGTCGATCCGCTGTTTGTCGAGCACAAGCAGGAGCTGCCTGCCTTGTTGAATAATGTGCTACGGCCTGGAGATATTTTGATTACTCAAGGGGCCGGCGACGTTGGCGGTATTTCGCTGCGCCTTGCTCAGGCAAAACTTGAGATGGATGAGGTGGCGCTATGAACAGCGGGCAAACCGGTTCTCTAGACCGCGTCGTAGTGGTTTACGGTGGCACATCGGCTGAGCGGGATGTTTCCCTGAAAAGCGGCGCCGCTATTCTTGCCGCTTTAAAACGTCAAGGTGTGGATGCGCTCGGCTACGACCCTAAAGAGGGTGGTCTAGCAGGGCTTGAGCGTCTGGCGCCTAGCGCCGTGTTTGTGGCGCTACATGGGCGTGGTGGAGAAGACGGCACGTTTCAGGGCGCGTTAGAGCTGCTCGGCGTGCCCTATACCGGCAGCGGCGTACTGGCATCTGCATTGGGCATGGATAAACAGCGCACTAAACAGGTGTGGCAGGCCGTTGGCTTGCCTACCCCTGAAAGCATCATGCTAAGTGAAAACGCTGATTGGGCGGCCGTAGTAAACCAGCTTGGGCTGCCTATGATGGTCAAGCCAGTCCATGAAGGCTCCACCTTGGGCATCAGTATTGTCAAAAGCCGGGATGAATTAAAAGCCGCCTACACGGCTGCCTCAAAGTTTGATGCGCGGGTAATGGCTGAGCGGTTTATTGTCGGGGATGAATACACGGTCGCGCTCCTGGGTGATGACGTGCTGCCCGCTATTCGCGTTGAAGTGCCGGGTGGACTCTATGACTACGAAGCCAAGTACATTGCTAACACCACGCAGTACCATCTGCCCTGTGGTTTGTCTGAGCAAGATGAGCAAGCGCTGGCAGCACTATGTAAAGAGGCCTTTTTAGCGGTAGGTGGCGAAGGGTGGGGGCGTATTGATGTAATGCGTGACGCAGCTGGTAAGTGTTGGCTGATAGAGGTTAACACCGTGCCCGGCATGACCGACCACAGCCTGGTACCGCAGGCAGCCGCCTACGCCGGGATCGATTTTGATCAGTTGGTCATGCGTATTTTACAGACCGCCGTTCAGCCGAGCATGCCGTAATGAGTAGCTGGGCAATAGGAGCGTTATGAAAAAACGCAACGCATGGCTGGGCGTTGTGCTGCTGGCGCTGCTACTAGGTGCGGGTGGCCGTGCACTGTGGCTATGGCTTGATCGTCCCATTGAGCGCGTGTCGATTCGTGGCGAATGGGAGTACGTTAGTGCTGATTACCTGCGTACGCAGTTAGCGCCGCTTGTGCAGGATGCAACGTGGCTATCGGCAGATCTAGGCGAGCTACGCCAGCGTGCGCTACGTATTGGCTGGCTGAATGAAGTGCGAATTTCCCGCGAGTGGCCTAACGCTTTGGTGTTTGAGCTAGTGGAGCAGGTGCCTGTAGCGCGTTGGAACGATGATTTCCTGCTTAATCCTGAAGGGGAGCCGTTTGCATTTGCGCCGTTAGATGCACCTGAAGGGTTGCCCGACCTCTCAGGGCCAGCGGGCAACAGTGAAGAGGTGTTGGCGTATTACCAGCGGTTGACTCCCCATTTTGCCAGTTTGTCGCTATCGCTTTCTCAGCTACGCTTAGAGCCTCGCGGTGCTTGGCGCTTACAGCTGGGAGACGGGGCCTGGGTCATGCTAGGTAGACGTCAGCATGGAGAGCGTTTGGCACGGTTATCTGCTTCTTGGCAGCGCGAACTTGCAAGCTTTAGTGAGCATATCCGCTATATTGATTTACGCTATCCTAATGGTGTTGCGGTGGCTTGGCATGGTGAAACGGATTTTCAAGAGCGTGAACAGCAAGAGGTCAATGAGTAACCGCTCGTGGCAATGTGCAAAAAGTAGGTAAATGTGAGTGGTTGCCAACGCCGAAAAACCCATGAATGGGGTTTAAATTGCCATCCAGTCCAATTATCGTGGGTGTGCGCTAGTCGTATTGCGACTATTGTTTCTATACTATGTCCCTAGCGGTGATGTGGATGAGTTTTATTATCCTGTCAGCGGTTAGCTTGGTTAGATAGTGTTCTAGTTAAAGTTATTAAACGCAAATTGGTTATTGCGTTGGCGTTTTAATGCCAATTGGCAATACCTACCCTATTAAAATGACGGCAAGGAGATTTACCGACTCATGGCAGGCTCACCCAACGCATCCAATATGGTTGTCGGGCTGGACATCGGAACGTCCAAGGTCGTCGCGATAGTCGGTCAACCCACCGATGATGGGGGGATTGAGATTGCCGGTATCGGTTCCCACCCCTCGCGCGGTATGAAGCGCGGCGTTGTGATTAATATTGAGTCAACGGTTCTGTCCATTCAGCGTGCGGTGGAAGAAGCCGAACTGATGGCAGGATGCGACATCCACTCGGTTTATGTGGGCGTGGCGGGCAGCCATATTAGCTCCATGAATTCCGACGGCGTTGTCGCGATTAAGGAGCGTGAAGTAACACCTTCAGACATTGAACGGGTGATCGACTCGGCCCGCGCACGAGCGATTTCAGAAGGCCAGCGAGTGTTACATGTGTTACCTCAAGAGTTTTCCATTGATACCCAAGGCGGCATCCGTGAGCCGCTGGGGATGTCAGGGGTAAGACTTGAAGCACAAGTGCACTTAGTAACGGCGGCCCTGAATGCTGTGCAAAACATTGAAAAGTGTGTGCGGCGCTGCGGTTTAGATGTGGATGCCATTATTTTGGAACAGTTGGCCTCTAGTATGGCCGTGCTGACTGAAGATGAGCGTGAGCTCGGGGTATGTATGGTGGATATCGGTGGTGGTACCACCGATATGGCGATTTTCACAGAAGGTGCCATTCGCCATACAGCGGTGATCCCCATTGCAGGTGACCAAGTCACCAATGACATCGCGATGGCACTGCGAACGCCGACCCAGCACGCTGAAGAAATCAAGGTGAAATACGCTTGCGCATTAACCCAGCTTGCTGCAAGTGATGAGATGATTAAAGTGCCTAGCGTGGGTGATCGCCCAGCCAGAGATCTATCGCGTCAGGCGCTAGCGGAAGTGGTCGAACCTCGTTACGAGGAACTCTTTACGTTAGTAAGAGACGAATTACGTCGCAGCGGCTATGAAGATATGGTGGCTGCGGGTGTGGTGCTCACCGGCGGCACCTCGCGCATGGAAGGTGTAAGCGAACTGGCGGAAGAAATTTTCCATATGCCGGTTCGTATTGCCTGCCCGCAAAATGTCAGAGGCTTGGCAGATGTGGTTCGCAATCCTATCTATGCGACGGGCGTTGGTTTACTGCATTATGCACTGCAGGAAACTCGTCATGGGCAAGGCCTAGAAAGCCACGGGGGAGTCGTTGCGGCCCATAAAGGACGTAATGAGTTAGCCCGGCGTGATATCAAGGATGGCCATTCGGCGCTGGCAAGAATCAAAGGCTGGTTCAAAGGAAATTTCTGATAGGGCCGCAAGCGCGGTTCAGGAGACGGGGCTTATGTTCGAATTGGTAGATAACGCACCCTCGAGCAGTGCGGTCATCAAAGTAGTCGGTGTTGGCGGTGGCGGCGGTAATGCTGTCAACCACATGGTCGAGAGCAATATCGAAGGCGTTGAATTTATCTGCGCCAATACGGATGCTCAGGCACTTAAACGTGTATCCGCGAAAACGGTGCTGCAGCTAGGTAGCGAAATCACCAAGGGTCTTGGTGCTGGCGCTAACCCAGAGGTGGGTCGTCAAGCCGCGATGGAAGATCGCGAGCGCATTGCTGAGCTGTTAAACGGCGCCGATATGGTCTTTATTACTGCCGGTATGGGTGGTGGTACAGGCACGGGCGGCGCTCCGGTGGTGGCTCAGGTGGCTAAGGAGTTGGGTATTCTGACTGTTGCGGTCGTTACGCGTCCGTTCCCGTTTGAAGGGCCCAAGCGTATGCGCGCTGCGGAAGAGGGCATGAAAGAGCTCTCTGAGCACGTTGATTCCTTGATCACTATTCCCAATGAAAAGCTGCTATCGGTGCTGGGCAAGAATGCCACGCTGCTGACGGCTTTTAGCGCAGCTAACGATGTGCTTCTAGGTGCGGTACAGGGCATCGCAGAGCTGATCACCAGCCCAGGTATCATCAACGTCGACTTTGCTGACGTACGCACCGTGATGTCCGAAATGGGCATGGCGATGATGGGTACAGGCGGCGCGACGGGTGAGAACCGTGCACGTGAGGCGGCAGAAAAAGCCATCCGCAGCCCGCTGCTGGAAGATATCGATCTACATGGCGCTCGCGGTATCCTGGTCAATATCACGGCTGGGCCGGATCTCTCCATTGGCGAATTCAACGATGTGGGGGCGACGGTACAAGAGTTCGCCTCTCAAGAAGCGACGATTGTGGTCGGTACTTCAATCGATATGGAAATGTCCGACGAGCTGCGTGTGACGGTAGTGGCAGCAGGGCTAGATGGCAGCAAATCAAAAGCAGCAGCTCGCGAACCTGCGCGTCGCTCTGCGGCAGATGCCTCCTCTTCCGACTACCGCAAGCTGCAGCAGCCGACGGTCATGCGTCAGCAGGCCGCTGCACGCGCAGAAGCGCCGGAAGCAGCGCCAAAGCCGCGTCCAGAAAAACGTCGTTCAGCGGATGCTGATGACTATCTCGATATCCCCGCATTTTTGCGCCGCCAGGCGGATTAAACCGCGCTATCAGGCTCATTGAGGCAGCAAACGAGAGTTTTATTGGTTAAAACGCTCGTTTGCTGTTAAAGTGAACACTGTTTGATAACTTTCTTTCCCCCTGCGGACTTTGTAGCGTTAGGCTACGAGCCGCCGTCATCAGAGCTTGACCACTACCCATGATCAGACAACGCACATTACAAAACGTCATCCGCGCCACTGGAGTGGGTCTGCACTCTGGCAAAAAAGTCCACATGGCTTTGCGCCCGGCGCCGGCCAACACCGGCATTGTGTTTGTCAGAACCGATCTGGACCCAGTGGTACACGTGCCTGCCCGTGCCGAATTGGTGGAAGACACCATGCTATGCACCGCGCTCTCCCATGAAGGCGTCAAAGTCGCGACCGTTGAGCACTTGATGTCAGCCTTTGCCGGTTTGGGGATTGATAACGCCTACGTCGATATCAGTGCGCCCGAAGTGCCGATTATGGACGGCAGTGCCAGCCCCTTTGTGTTTCTGATTCAATCAGCGGGCATTTTGGAGCAGGAGGCAGCGAAGAAATTTATCCGCATTAAGCGTCGGGTTAGCGTTACCGATGGTGATAAAGAGGCTACCTTTTTGCCTCACCAAGGCTTCAAGGTGTCATTTGCTATCGACTTTGACCACCCGGTCTTTGAACAGCAGAAGCAAACGGCGCTGATCGATTTCTCGACCACATCGTTCGTGAAAGAAGTCTCTCGTGCACGAACCTTCGGTTTTATGCGCGATTTAGAGTATCTTCGCTCGAACAATCTGGCGCTGGGCGGTAGCTTAGAAAACGCCATTGTGGTGGATGACTACCGTATTGTGAACGAAGGTGGGTTACGTTACGAAGACGAATTCGTTAAGCATAAAGTGCTAGACGCCATTGGTGACCTTTATCAGCTTGGTTACAGCCTGATTGGCGAGTTCCGAGGTGTTAAATCCGGCCATGCGCTGAATAACCAGCTTTGCCGGGAGCTGATGGCACAGCCCGATTCGTATGAAATCGTTACGTTTGAAGAAGAGAAAGCAGTGGCGCCTATTTCCTATGCCGCTCCTGCCATGGCGTAATTAGGCATAAGGCAAAATGTTGGGGAGTTGAGTTGAAATAACGAAACGGCCCCCCACTTTATAAAGCATCGCTAAGGCGGTGCTTTATGCGTTTAAGGGCTCGCGTTGCTAAGGTTTTGGTTCTGTAGAGCGCGCGTGAGAAGCAAGCCGCTCCAGAGCGTTTTTTAACGCGGGGTTGTCGGTGTCTTTGGCGCATTCGGCCAGGGTTTTGCCCGCATCATCTGACAGTGTGCGCGTGTAACGCTTAGGTGACTCGATCGGGCGCACTGGACGAACTTTGAGCGTAAACCCTGTCACGCCTTCAAAGCCCGGTAATTGGTGAAGCAGTGACAGTAGCCGCGACTGCTCGTAGCGTAGCCACGTTAACCAGCTGGCTTGTCCGCTGATCAGCGTAAGGCGTCCGTTGCTGAAGCCGCCGACGAAAATGTGCTCGCGCATCTCTTCAGGCAAATGGGCGCGAAGGTGGCGTTGCGCTTGATCAATTAAGCGTGATTGGCGCATTAGCTTTCCAACGCCGCCAGACTTGGTCAGCAGTTGGGCAATGGGCTGTGCGCGAGAACGCTTAACCTTTATACTCATCAACTTAATTCCTAGGGTGTTGCTAGTGACGTCGTACTGGCGAATACAAACAGCGCCTGTGATTGACCGCCAATGAAAAGAGCCTAACACGCTCGGGAGCCAGTCCACAGCATGTCATCAACGTCAGAGATAGTATCTGCTTCTCCAAGGCGTCAACGACGCTATGGCTTAGCGCGTTGGTGGCTGGCTGGCCTGTTGGTGAGCTGCTTATTGCCCGCTAGTTTACACCCTTCAGATGCATTGAGAAGCAGTGGCCGCAATGTCTGCATCTGCTTTTGGGTGCCTGCGATGCTACGGGCTCAATCGCACTGGATTGCCAAGAAGCGCCGTGCGCTTCGTCGCTGGGTTAGTCGCCAAACGCACCGATTGCCCAGCGTTTGCAGCCGTCCTCTATTGCTACCGCTGATCACGCTTCGACTTGTTGCTGCCAGCGATGTAGTGACCCCTCGTGGCCCGCCCGCCGAACAACGCATTGGTTAACATTACGCCTATTTGCCTTATATAAGGGCGCACCTGGATGGGTCGCTCACGATGATCTGGAAATTTCATGATTAATAACTTGTTACGTAAAGTGGTCGGCTCTAAAAACGACCGTGAAGTAAAGCGCATGCATAAAAGCGTGCAGAGCGTTAATGCGTTAGAAGAGACCCTGGCGGGCCTAAGCGATGCGGAACTTCAAGCGAAAACCACTGAGCTGCGTCAGCGGTTAGACGATGGAGCGACGCTGGATAGCTTGCTTCCAGAAGCCTTTGCTGTCGTTCGTGAGTCCAGTAAGCGAGTAATGGGCATGCGCCACTTTGATGTGCAGATGGTCGGTGGTATGACCCTGCACCGTGGCCGTATCGCGGAAATGAAAACCGGTGAAGGTAAAACCCTAGTTGCCACACTGTCAGTCTACTTGAACGCATTGACCCGTAAAGGCGTTCACGTGGTGACGGTGAATGACTACCTCGCCCGCCGTGATGCGGAATGGATGCGCCCGCTTTATGAATTCTTAGGGCTAACGGTAGGCGTTATCTTTGCAGGGCAGACCGGCGAAGAGAAGCGCTATGCTTATCAGTGCGACATTACCTACGGCACCAACAATGAGTTTGGCTTTGACTATCTTCGCGACAACATGGCGTTCTCGCTGGAAGATAAAGTCCAACGCGGCCTGCACTACGCGATTGTGGACGAAGTCGACTCCATCCTAATTGATGAAGCACGTACGCCGTTGATTATCTCCGGCGCGGTAGACGAGAACACCGACCTCTACGGCATCGTGAACCGCCTCGCCCAACAGCTCGAGCAGGGTGAAGTCTCCGAAGATGACGAAGCACCGGTGAGCGGCGATTTCGTGCTCGACGAAAAGCAGAAGCAGGTGGAGCTGACCGAACAGGGTCACAATAAAGTCGAAGAGCTCATGCGGGCCGAAGGGCTGCTGGGTGAGGGCGAATCGCTCTACGCAGCGCAAAACCTCAACCTGCTACAGCATATGCACTCGGCGCTGCGCGCTCGCCATCTCTATCATCTGGACGTTGATTACATCGTTGCCGAAGGGCAGGTGGTGATTGTCGACGAGCACACCGGCCGTACCATGCCGGGGCGCCGTTGGTCTGAAGGTCTGCACCAGGCCGTGGAAGCTAAAGAGGGCGTTACGGTTCAGCGTGAAAGCCAAACGCTGGCGTCTACCACCTTCCAGAACTACTTCCGCCTGTATGAAAAGCTATCGGGCATGACGGGCACGGCGGATACCGAAGCCTTCGAATTCCGTCAGATTTACGGTCTTGATGTGATCGTCATTCCCACCAACCGCCCGCTGGCGCGTAAAGATCTCAACGACCTTGTGTACCTGAGCGCGGAAGAGAAGTACGAAGCCATCATCAAAGACGTGAAAACAGAGACCGAAGCGGGCCGCCCAGTGCTGGTGGGTACCGCCTCTATCGAAACGTCTGAGTATCTGGCGCGCCTAATGCGTGAGGCTGGGCTTAAATTCAACGTCCTAAACGCCAAGCAGCACCAGAGTGAGGCAGAAATTATTGCTCAAGCTGGCAGGCCCGGTGCGATTACCATCGCTACCAACATGGCGGGTCGCGGTACTGACATTATGTTGGGCGGTAACTGGGAAGCCGAAGCCGCGAAGCTGCAAAACCCTAGCCAAGCACAGCTTGATGCGCTAAAAGCCGAATGGCAAAAGCGCCACGACGCGGTGCTGGAAGCCGGTGGCTTGCACGTGGTGGGCTCTGAGCGACACGAATCCCGCCGTATCGATAACCAGCTTCGTGGCCGTGCAGGCCGCCAGGGCGATCCGGGTTCCACACGCTTCTTCCTCTCTTTGGAAGATAGCCTGATGCGCCTATTCGGCTCCGATCGAGTGAAGCGCTTAATGCAGGCGCTGGGCCTTGAGCGTGGTGAAGCCATTGAACACAAAATGGTCTCCAATGCAGTAGAGCGCGCTCAGAAGAAAGTGGAAGGGCGTAACTTCGATATTCGCAAGCAGCTGCTTGAGTACGACGACGTGGCCAACGACCAGCGCCGCGTGATTTACGAGCAGCGTAACGAAATTCTAGCGTCTGACGATGTCTCCGCCGCGGTGGTGGGTATTCGTGAAGAGGTGATGGAAGACGCGATTAGCGAGTACGTGCCGCCCCAGAGCCTGGCTGAGCAGTGGGACCTGCCTGGCTTGGAAGCCCACTTGAAAACCGAGTTCAATCTCGACGCGCCAGTGATGCAGTGGGCCGAGGAAGACGAGCGCTTTAGCGAAGAGAAGCTGCGTGAACGTCTGCAAACCATGCACCGCGAGGCCTATGAGGCTAAAATCGAGTCCGCAGGTGCGGCACTGATTCGCCGCTTCGAGAAGCAGGTGATGCTCCAAGTGCTGGATACCCGCTGGAAAGAGCACCTGCAGTCCATGGATCACTTGCGTCGCGGTATCCACCTGCGTGGTTATGCACAGAAGAACCCCAAGCAGGAGTACAAGCGCGAATCCTTCGAGCTGTTCCAACATCTGCTGACCAACATCAAAGCCGATGTCACGCGTATTCTCAGCCACGTTCAGGTGCGTCAGCCAGAAGAAGTGGATGCCCTAGAACAGAAACGCCGTGAAGAGCTTGCTCGTGAAAAAGCGACTGCCGCCAGCCGCCACGATGCGCCTGATGCCGGTACTAGCGAGACAGCGCCCGGGGCTGATGGCCGTCCGTTGCGTCGGGAAAACCCGAAAGTTGGCCGCAACGACCCCTGTGTGTGTGGCTCGGGTAAAAAATATAAGCAGTGCTGCGGCAAATTAAGCTAATCACGTATGGCGTAAGCGAACGTAGAGGAGAGAAACATGGCGGTGGGAAACCTTCCCTTTCCGGAATTGCCACCCCTTAACGGGGTGCGCCTAGGCACTGCAATGGCGGGCATCAAGAAGCCGGATCGCCGTGACATGGTAGTGATCGAGCTACCAGAGACTGCCACCGTGGCAGGCGTATTCACTCGGAATGCCTTTTGTGCTGCTCCAGTGGTCGTCGCTAAAGCGCATCTGGATGCGTGCGCTAACAACAGCCTTGCGCCCCGGTACTGGCTGATCAATACCGGCAATGCCAATGCGGGAACGGGCGAGACGGGCCTGCAGGATGCCTATGCAAGCTGTGCGGCCGTGGCAGAGCAGGCGGGCGTTGAGACAGCCCAGGTGCTACCGTTCTCAACGGGCGTGATAGGTGAGCCGCTGCCCATGGATCGCCTGCTGGCGGGCTTGCCTGGTGCGTTTGATACGCTGGCCGACTCAAGCCAAGCGTGGCAGCAGGCAGGTGAAGGTATTCTAACCACCGACACCCGCGCAAAGGGAGCCACGGTGACCGTTGATATTGGCGACCAGCAGGTCACCATCAACGGGATTACCAAAGGCTCGGGCATGATTAAACCCAACATGGCCACCATGTTGGGGTTTGTGGTCACCGATGCGGCGATTGAGCAGCCCTTGCTCGCCACGCTGCTGCGAGAAACGGTGGATCGCTCGTTCAACTGCATCACTGTGGATAGCGATACCTCTACTAACGATGCCTGCATGTTAGCGGCGACCGGCACGGGCGCGCGTATTGAAAGCGACGAGCACATTGCCGTTTTCCGTAACGCTCTGCAGCGGGTGATGACCGAGCTCGCCCAGGCGATTATTCGCGATGGCGAAGGGGCGACCAAATTCATCACACTACAGGTGAATGAGGCTAGTACTCGCCAAGAGGCGCTGGATGTAGCGTTTACTGTAGCTCACTCGCCTTTAGTAAAAACCGCGCTCTACGCCTCGGATGCTAATTGGGGGCGTATTTTGGCGGCGGTGGGTCGAGCGCCGGTTGAGGCGTTTGACGTCAGCCGGGTCGTGATTGACTTAGGCGATGTGCGCCTAGTGGAGAACGGTGGCCGCGCCGGTAGCTATACCGAAGCGGCTGGCAGTGCCGTAATGGCCGAGGAAGAGATCACAATTCGCATTAATTTGGGGCGTGGTGACGAGGCCGCTACCGTGTGGACCTCGGATCTCTCCCATGACTATGTGTCCATCAACGCGGATTACCGCAGCTAAGGCTGCGGCAACGTGCTAACGCAGCGAGATAGCGCCGTGCAATATAAAGGCGGCGCGCACAAAGTGGATAAGACGTAATGAGTGTAATGGTAAAACGACGGGTTCATGTCGCGGCAGCTGCGATGATCAGCGCCGATCAAAAGCACGTGCTGATCGCGCGCCGGCCTTCCAACGTCGATCACGGCGGTCTTTGGGAGTTTCCCGGTGGCAAGCTAGCCCCTTATGAAACTGGGCTGGAAGGCCTTAAACGTGAGTTGCATGAAGAGTTAGGCGTTGAGATTGTTCGTGCCCAACCGCTCATTCGCGTTCACCATGAGTATCCTGATAAGCACATTCTGCTCGATGTGTGGCAGGTGCATGAGTTTGCTGGCGAACCGTTTGGTCGTGAAGGCCAGGCGGTGCGCTGGGTGCCGATGAATGAGTTGGTGAACTACCCGTTCCCAGCGGCGAATCTGCCCATTCTGCGTGCGGTGATGCTACCCACCGAGTACTTGATTACCGGTGAAGAGCCTGACGATGAGCGCTTCGCGTCGTTGCTGGAGCGCGCTCTGCGCGAAGACAGCATTCGCCTTGTGCAACTGCGTGCCAAAAGCTTAGATGACGCGGCCTACGTTGCCCGTGCTGAGCGAGCGCTCAAGCTTTGCCGTGAATACGGTGCGAAGTTGCTGCTCAACGGTGAGCCAACGCTGCTGGATCGGGTCGATGCGGATGGTATTCATCTGACCAGTGCGCGCTTAATGCAGCTGGACCGACGCCCGATTGCGGAAAACAAGTGGCTGTCCGCCTCCACGCATGATCAAAAGCAGCTTTCCCAAGCGGCAGTGCTGGGCTGTGATTTTGTCACGCTTTCTCCGCTGCGCACCACGCCATCACACCCGGAAGTGGCTCCGATGGGCTGGCACGACTTCCAACAGCTGGTGGAACGTGCCGGTATGCCGGTATTCGCGCTGGGCGGTATGACCCGCTTTGACGCCAACCACGCTCGCGCGGTGGGTGCTCAGGGTATTGCGTCGATTCGCGATTTCTGGAAATAAGTGCCGGGAAATAAACGATGTCGGCTTAAGTGCTGATAGCAAAACGCCTGCTCTGATAACTGAGCAGGCGTTTTTGATTTTCAGATGCTCGAATAAGCTTAATCGCGGTAGCGGCGGGTTAGGTCGCCATAAGCGTCGACACGGCGATCGCGCAGGTAGGGCCAAATACGGCGGGTGTTTTCGCTACGCGCCATATCCAGGCT
>NZ_JAMZBE010000004.1:0-56138 GCF_024158645.1 Halomonas sp. 707B3 | reverse complement strand
TCCGGCAGCTCATCAATACGCAGGAGTTGAAAGCAGAACTGATCACCGCCGTAACCGCGCTCCTGAGCGCGCTGCTTTGCCTCGTTGGCCAAACGCTCGCAGGCGGCATCCAAGTCGCTGGCATCTTGCCGAATGAGGCGCACATAGTCCGACGGCATTAGCGTGCCCCGAACCGCTTGGGTGGTGAACACAAATAGGTCGCCCTGCTTGAGCGCTAGATGGGTGTAATCAATATCCACGCTACCGTCCATGCCCAACGCGCGGGAAGGATAACGATAGCCGCCCACATCGGTCACGTGGTCGCGAGTGAGCTGCTCAAACTCGGCGCCACGTAAGCGAAATACCAGCGTATCGCCCATATGGAACAGATGCCCTTCGCGGCCCAAAAACACCATCGCGGAGAGCGAGGAAACAAAGCTACCCTCTTTAACATGCTGGCTTTGGCTATAGCACCAACTATTGAGGGCGCGCAGCACGCGGGTGGCCGAGGTTTTGGTATCCCAGTGCTCGGGGGTCGAGTAGTAATCAGAGAGAAACCCACGAACACTCAAATCCCCAGCCTGCTTGGCCATGGTATTGCGGGAAATCGAGTCACTAATCACCGCACAGCCGCCCTTCACTTTTAACAGCGGTGCTTCCGGCAGGCGCACCGACATTGAGCTGCGGTGCTGCCGCCGCTCTGGGGCAACAAACGCTTGACCATAACTAATTAGCAACTGGGCGTGCGCCAACTCATCCTCCTGGGCTTACGGCTCACCATCGCAACCACCATATCCACTACTATCACAACCACAGAGAGCTATCATACACGCTGGCACAGCGAAACGATGCCCACCTAACGTCGCGACCGGTACAAAAACCCAGCCCGTACCCCATTACTACTTTGAAGCTCACTAAGCTGCCTAATATGAGGCATTCCCTTAAATCGCGGTGATCTTCAACATCCACGCCGCTAAACACCTATGTCGCATTGGTAATCTATCGACCTTGTTCGTATAATTCTTCACCATTAATGCAATGCATCAACTGCTTAGCTACTGCGCTCTGCAATAGGTAAGAAAAGCCAAGCCAAGGAACCAACGATGAACTTTGATAACATCCCCGCTGGAAAGGATCTGCCCAACGATATCTACGTGGCGATCGAAATTCCTGCTAACCACGCGCCGATTAAGTACGAAATCGACAAAGATATGGGTGCCCTCCTCGTTGACCGTTTCATGGCCACGCCCATGTTCTACCCGGCCAACTACGGCTTTATCCCGCACACGCTGGCCGACGACGGTGACCCGCTAGACGCGCTGGTAGTGACCCCTCATCCGGTAGCGCCTGGCAGCATCATTCGCGCGCGTCCGGTGGGCATTCTGAACATGACCGACGAAGCCGGCGAAGACGCCAAGCTGGTATGCGTGCCGCACCCGAAACTCTCAACGCTGTATGATGACGTGCAGGAAGTGACTGACCTGCCCGAACTGCTGCGCCAGCAAATTGCTCACTTCTTCGAGAACTACAAAGACCTCGAAAAAGGCAAATGGGTCAAAGTTGAGTCTTGGGAAGGCGTTGAAGCCGCTCGCAAGGCCATCGAAAAGTCGGCCGCGGCTTACAAAAAAGCGTAATTAGCGTCACGACACTGCTTGCAAAGGCCGCCTTTAGAGGCGGCCTTTTGCGTTTACATTAACGGAGCATGAAGCACCGCGTCACGTCACCGCAGTAAATACGCTAATCTCAGCAGGTGCGCTATCCTGCCTCTTTGTACCCCCAACCTGTTACCAATGCGCAAGGATACTCCGTGTTACTCATGCGACGTTTTAGCCTGTTTTTTATGCTGTGCTGGCTACCTTTATTGGCCCATGGACAGTGGTTCTCCTCAAGCAATCAAAGCGACTTCCTGCCAGTGATGGAAGCCTTCCAACCCAGCGCGTGGCACGATGGTGATACGCTCAGCATTGGGATCGACATTGCCGATGAGTACTATTTGTACCGCCACCAGCTTGCCGTCACGAGCCAGCAGGCATCGGTCGACTTAGAAGAGCCTGTTATCCCACAGGGCACATTCACCACCGATGAATTTGTGGGGGATGTGTACGTTTTTCGCGATCAGCTCGTTTTTGATGTTCCGCTGAGCGCCCCTTATAGCGGGCCAATCAGTATCGAGCTGACCTTTCAGGGATGCGCCGATGCGGGGTTATGCTACCCACCTGAGCGCATCACCCTTGAAGCCGCAGAAACGTCACCGCCCAGCACGTTTGCCAACTGGCAGGATGAGAGCGAACAAAGCTCTCCAAATCAAACAAGCACGGGTGAACCTGCCCCAAGCAGCGCAGCGACTCAATCGGGCGAGAACGCTGGCTTCTCCGCCCCGCAAAGTGAAGATAGCAAATTCAGCGCGCTGATTAGTGATACCAGCCTACCGCTCGCCTTAGGGCTCTTTTTCCTCGCTGGCATCGGGCTAACCTTTACGCCCTGTGTGCTGCCGATGATTCCCATTCTGTCGTCCATCGTGGTTGGCCAGAACCCCACCAAGCCCCGCGCTTTTGTACTCTCCGCCAGCTATGTGCTTGGCATGTCCGTTACCTATGCCCTAGTGGGCGTATTAATGGGGCTGTTTGGAGCCGGGCTAAACCTCCAGGCACATTTACAGTCCGCCCCCGTTTTAATTACTTTTGCCATTCTGTTTACCCTGCTCGCTTTGGCAATGTTTGGCGCCTTTGACCTTCGCATGTCACCGCGAATCGCCAGTAAAGTAGACACTTGGCAAGCCCGCGCCCAGCGCAGTGGCCCACTGGGCTTGGCGGTGGCGGGTGCGCTGTCAGTGCTAGTGGTGTCTCCCTGCGTAACGGCTCCGCTAGCGGGCGCCTTGGTATTTATCTCTTCCACTGGGGACGCCATTATGGGTGGCGCAGTGCTGTTTGCGCTTGGACTTGGCATGGGGCTCCCTTTATTGCTCGTGGGCACCTTCGGCGCAACGCTGCTACCCCGCTCTGGCGGCTGGATGAATGGCGTTAAAATTGCTTTCGGGCTGTTGTTATTAGGTGTAGCGATTTGGATGATTGAGCGTTTAATTGCGCCATCAATCTCTCTTCTGCTGTGGGCGGCCCTAGCAATCGGCAGTGCCCTCACCCTTGGCGCACTGAATACATCGCCCTCTCACGGCTGGGCAAAAGCCCGGCAAACGGCGGGGTTAATGCTGTTGGCCTGGGGGGTAGCACTAGTGTTGGGCGCCGCCCAAGGAAGCAGCAATCCATTACGACCGCTATCAGTGACCACTTCTAGTACAGGGGAAGCCGCTACCACTCCGATCTTTGAAGAAGTCGACAGTCTCAGCGCACTACAGTCTGAGTTGGAGCAAGCCTCTCAAGCGGGGCAGCCCGTGTTTGCCCACTTCACTGCAGAGTGGTGTATCTCCTGCAAACTGATGGAGCGAGATGTCTATCCTGATCCTCAAGTCGCCGCTGCATTGAACGATTTTCAACTAATCGCGGTCGATGTGACAGAGACCAATGCACAAAGTCGCGAACTGCTCAATCATTTCAACCTTTTTGGCCCGCCCAGCCTGCTACTCTTTAGCCAGGGCAAGGAAGTGCGTGAGGCTCGCATTCAGGGCGAAGTGACTGCTCAAGACCTCGTTCAGCATCTCGACTCGTTCAAGCGCTGGCAGCAGGGATAAAAGATGAACTCATGGCCGGTTGCGACAGTGCAACCGGCTTTGAACACATTTTTAAGCTGCCGTGTCGCGATCGTCGTCAAACAGTTGTTTAAGTCGCAAATATCACACACATTACCGCGGCCACTGGACAGTGGGTGACTTTTTCGGCAAACTCCACAGCCATATTTGCTAAAAAACCCATCTTTTAGCGCTGAGTCTGGGTTAACGTTCGCCATCGTGCTGCGTTCTCTTCATTTTTAAATTTGGTTTACTGCGCTTAAAAGCGCCGCGCCTAGCAGGCATATCTCTCCTGTGACGACGTGTTACTTTGATCAACTTTTGGGGCTATACGAATGGATATTCGCAAAGTTAAAAAACTGATTGAGCTGCTGGAAGAGTCCAACATCAGTGAAATCGAAATTCAGGAAGGTGAAGAATCGGTTCGTATCAGCCGTCACCCCAACGGCGCTGCGTGGCAGCCGCAACCGATGCCTCAGTACGCGCAGCCCGCGCCTGCTGCTCCTCAAGCGCCAGTGGCCACTACCCCCGCCGATGCCGAACCTCAAGGCGCTAGCTATCGCGGTGAAGCAGTTAACTCGCCGATGGTAGGCACTTTCTATCGCAGCCCGGCACCAGGTGCGAAAGCATTCGTTGAAGTAGGCGATACAGTGAAGCAAGGCGACACTGTGTGTATCGTTGAAGCGATGAAAATGATGAACCAGATTGAAGCCGACCGCGACGGCGTGGTTGAGGCCATCCTAGTGGAAGATGGCGAGCCGGTGGAATTTGATCAACCGATGATCGTCCTCGCTTAATCTTTCATATCAACACGGGTGGATTCTCCCATGCTGGACAAGGTACTTATCGCGAACCGCGGCGAGATAGCCCTTCGTATCTTACGCGCATGTAAAGAGCTAGGGATTAAAACTGTTGCGGTTCACTCCAAAGCAGACCGCGAACTGATGCACGTTCGTCTTGCCGATGAAGCCGTCTGCATTGGCCCTGCCTCTTCGGCGCAATCGTACTTAAACATCCCTGCGCTGATCAGCGCGGCTGAAGTGACTGACTCAAGCGCCATTCATCCCGGCTATGGCTTCCTATCTGAGAACGCCAACTTTGCCGAGCAGGTGGAGCGTTCGGGCTTCACTTTTATTGGCCCACGCGCTGAAACCATTCGCCTGATGGGCGATAAAGTCAGCGCGATTGAAGCCATGAAGGTCGCTGGCGTACCGACAGTACCCGGTTCCGACGGCCCGCTAGGTGATGATGACGCCACTAACCTGGCCACTGCACGTCGCATTGGCTACCCAGTCATCATTAAGGCGGCTGCCGGTGGTGGTGGACGCGGCATGCGTGTTGTGCATACCGAAGGCCACCTACTCTCCGCCATTACCGTTACCCGCACCGAAGCCCATGCCGCTTTTGGCGATGGCACGGTTTATATGGAGAAGTTTCTCGAGAAGCCTCGCCATGTGGAAGTTCAGGTGCTGGCTGATGGCCAGGGCAATGCTATTCACCTGTATGACCGCGACTGCTCGCTACAGCGCCGCCACCAGAAAGTACTCGAAGAAGCACCGGCCCCAGGTATTGATCCAGAAGCCCGTGCTAAAGTGCTTGAAGCCTGCCGCCAGGCGTGCATCGAGATTAACTACCGCGGTGCGGGTACGTTCGAGTTCCTATACGAAGACGGTGAGTTCTTCTTCATCGAAATGAACACCCGCGTACAGGTAGAGCACCCGGTGACAGAAATGGTCACGGGCGTGGATATCGTTAAAGAGCAGCTGCGTATTGCGTCGGGCATGCCGCTCTCAATTCGCCAGGAAGATGTAAAGCTGAACGGTCACTCCTTTGAGTGCCGTATCAATGCCGAAGATTCGCGTACCTTTATGCCCTCTCCTGGCAAAGTCACACTGTTCCACGCACCCGGTGGCTTAGGCGTTCGGATGGACTCTCACCTTTACACCGGCTATACCGTTCCGCCGCACTACGACTCCCTGATTGGTAAATTGATTACCTGGGGCGCTGACCGCGAGATTGCCTTAACGCGCATGCGCAACGCGCTCGATGAGCTGCTGGTCGAAGGCATCAAGACCAATATCGACCTTCAGAAAGATCTGGTGCGGGATAGCTACTTCCGCCAGGGTGGTGTCAATATTCACTACCTGGAAAAGAAGCTAAGCAGCTAAGCCATAGGTTGCTACTACGCCTGCCGCTTGGCGGGTGTTTCTGCGGGGTGGCCATCGCCACCCCGCTGCTGTTTTGTCCTAGTTATATCGCAATTTCGCTTGTTCCTTTATCCTCTAAACGCCGTGGAGACCCCCGATGCCCTGGCTGCAATTAAAAGCACACGTCGCCCCCGAACAAGCCGACCTTCTCGAAGAGCTGCTGCTCGAGGAGGGCGCGACGGCCATTGGCCTACAGGACGCCCACGACGATCCCGTCTTTGAGCCCGAGCGCGGCACAACCCCACTATGGCAAGACACCATTTTGACGGGCCTCTATGATGATCTCGACGGTATCAACGACATGTTAAGCCGTATTGAAGCCGCCTGGGCTGAGCAAGTGCCCGGTGAGCCGTGCCCGACCATTGAATACGAGCTGCTGGCTGACCGTGACTGGGAGCGGGAGTGGATGGATGATTTCACCCCTCTGCGCATGGGTGAACGGCTATGGATTGTTCCTAGTTGGCATGAGCCGCCCGAAGCTGGCGCAGTCAATTTAATCCTTGATCCGGGCCTCGCGTTTGGTACAGGCACACATCCGACCACCGCGCTATGCCTTGAGTGGCTGGATAGTTTAGCCGTGCGTAATGAACTGCAGGGCAAAGCCGTACTGGATGTAGGCTGTGGGTCGGGCATCCTCGCCATTGCGGCGCTGAAGTTGGGAGCGACGCATGCAGACGGCACGGATATTGACCCACAAGCGCTACAAGCCAGCCGCGAAAACGCGGAGCGTAATGCTATTGGTGCGGCGCAGCTCGCGCTCTACTACCCAGAACAACTCAAAGGCGGCTCCTACCCCATCGTCACGGCCAATATTCTGGCAGGACCACTGGTCGAGCTTTCTAGCATGATTGCTGGCCACGTAGCGCCCGGTGGTCACATTGCACTATCCGGCATACTGGCCAATCAAGCCTCAGATGTGCTGGAAGCCTACGAAGCCCAAGGGCTTTATATGGATGAACCCACCGTGCGCGAAGGCTGGGTGCGTTTGACGGGTCACCGCCCCGCATAAAATCGGAATTGGCCTTCAATCCCTTGTCGAGTAGGCGTATCATACGCCCCCTTGAAACGTCCTACTCGTCGATTTCATGCCTACCAAAGTGCACCGCAATGACCTTGATGATTACTTCGCCACCTGCGATTGGGCCTTACCAACTGCCTAACCCGGTAATGCTGGCTCCCATGGCGGGCGTCACCGACCGTCCGTTTCGCCAGCTCTGCCGTCGGCTAGGCGCTGGCTGGGTAGTAGGTGAAATGGTCACCGCTGACCCTTCGCTATGGCATACCCGTAAATCTCAGCTACGCATGGATCATCAAGGCGAGCCCGCCCCCCGGGTAGTGCAAATTGCCGGTGGCGATGCCAAGATGCTGGCCCAGGCCGCCCGGCTTAATGCTGAGCTTGGCGCGCAAATCATCGACATCAACATGGGCTGCCCAGCGAAAAAGGTCTGCAACAAGGCGGCGGGCTCTGCCCTAATGCGCGATGAAGCGCTAGTTGCTGAGATTTTAGATGCCGTAGTGAGCGCAGTGGATATTCCCGTCACGCTCAAGATACGCACCGGCTGGTGCGCCGCGTCGAACAATGCACTGCGCATTGCCAAACTGGCAGAGTCTGCAGGCATTCAGGCTCTGGCTGTCCATGGCCGTCACCGAGAACAGCGCTATACTGGTGAGGCTGAATACGACACGATTGCTGAGATTAAGTCACACCTTGCTATCCCGGTGATTGCCAACGGCGATATCACGTCGCCCGAAAAGGCTGCCCACGTGCTGCGCTATACAGGCGCAGATGCCGTAATGGTAGGCCGAGGCGCTCAGGGAAATCCGTGGATTTTTCAACAGATCACTCACTACTTAACTCATGGTGAAAGGTTAGCACCACCCAGTTTGACAGAGCGCTGCCAGATACTACTTGAGCATCTGCAGGCACTGCATGCGTTCTATGGCGATACCATGGGCGTACGCATCGCACGCAAACATGTCGGCTGGTATCTCAATGACGACCACCGCTTTTCAGACGTTGAACAGCGAGCGCTCAAGCAGCAGTTTAATGCCCTTGCCTCGACTGAAGCGCAGTTTGACTGGATTAATAACGCCATGACCCACGACGCCGCTAAGCGTCTGCTAGCCAAAGGAAGCCATGCTGCATGAATGAACGCAACCTGTTCTCCAGCGAACGCTCCTCCCATCTCTCTGGCACGCTAGCAGACCCTTCCGACAGTGCCCAGCCACAGCCGCTAAGAGAAGCGGTTGAGATGGCAATGCGCCGCTACTTCGAACATCTCGATGGCAGCCAAACTACCGATTTGTATGCCATGGTGATGGCAGAGGTGGAAGCTCCTCTGTTGGCATGTGTAATGGAACACACCGATGGCAACCAAACGCGCGCGGCGGATGTGCTTGGTTTAAACCGTGGCACGCTGCGCAAAAAGCTTAAGCTGTATGGATTAATTGAAAGTGACGCCCCTTAAAGGGGCGTTGTTGTTTTAAACTCCGACCTGCACACGACGAGCACCCTTATGGCCGATAGTACCGCTACCCCCGTTCGCCGCGCCCTGCTGAGCGTATCCGATAAAACTGGCATCGTAGAGTTTGCCCGCGGCCTCGCCGAACATGGCGTCGAGCTGCTATCCACTGGCGGCACCTTCCGTTTACTGCAAGAGAACAGTATTGTGGTTAAGGAAGTATCTGAGCACACCGGTTTTCCAGAGATTATGGATGGACGCGTTAAAACGCTGCATCCAAAAATTCACGGCGGTATTTTGGCACGCCGCGGCCAAGACGACGCTGTCATGGCAGAGAATGACATCTCACCAATCGACATGGTAGTGGTGAATCTTTACCCCTTTGCCGCCACGGTCGCCAAGCCAGACTGCACGCTGGAAGACGCCATCGAGAATATCGATATCGGCGGCCCCACCATGGTACGTGCCTGCGCCAAAAACCACGCGTATACCACGATTGTGGTTAACGCCAGCGACTACGACCGGGTGCTGGGCGAACTTAACGACCACTCTGGTCAAGTGAGCGCCGCCACCCGTTTTGATCTAGCCGTTAAAGCGTTTGAGCATACCGCTGGTTACGACGGTGCCATCGCCGACTATCTTGGCCGTCAGGTAGCCAGCGAAGACGACACCTTTGCCCGCACCTTCAACCTGCAGCTGCATAAAAAGCAGGACATGCGTTACGGTGAAAACCCGCATCAGAAAGCGGCTTTCTATGTGGACCCCGCCGCCAGCGAGCCAAGCGTTGCCACCGCCAAGACGCTTCAAGGCAAACCGCTCTCATTCAATAACGTGGCTGACACTGACGCGGCGTTTGAGTGCGTAAAAGCCTTTGAGAATACCGCCTGTGTCATCGTCAAGCACGCCAACCCTTGCGGCGTTGCCGTGGGCGCAACGGCTCTGGAAGCTTACGAGAAAGCTTTCGCGACCGACCCGACCAGCGCCTTTGGCGGCATTATCGCCTTCAATGTACCGCTGGATGCCAAAACCGCACGCGCGATTATTGACCGCCAGTTTGTCGAAGTCATTATCGCTCCAGGGGTCAGCGACGACGCAGCCGCCATTGTGGCCGAGAAGCAGAACGTGCGCCTACTGGACGTAAGCGCTCATTGGCCCGGTACGGCGCAGCCTGCGTTTGACTTCAAACGCGTGAATGGCGGCCTGCTGGTACAGGATCGTGATCAAGGCATGGTCACTGAAGATGAGCTTACCGTGGTAAGCGAACGCGCTCCGTCTGAAGAAGAACTGCGCGACCTTGCCTTTGCATGGCGAGTAGCAAAGTTCGTGAAATCCAATGCGATTGTTTACGCCAAAGCAGGCCAAACGATTGGCGTAGGAGCAGGCCAAATGAGCCGGGTTTACTCGGCTAAAATTGCCGGCATTAAAGCGGCAGATGAAGGGCTTTCCGTTCCTGGTTCAGTGATGGCTTCTGACGCCTTCTTCCCCTTCCGAGACGGCATCGATGCCGCCGCAGCAGCGGGCATTACGGCGGTTATCCAGCCTGGCGGCTCCATGCGCGACCAGGAAGTGATTGATGCCGCTAACGAAGCGGGCATTGCCATGGTATTTACCGGCATGCGCCACTTCCGCCACTAATCAGAGGATAGCCTCCTGCATTAAAAAAAGCCCTCACTTGCTTCAAGTGAGGGCTTTTTCGGTCTAGGACGTATTACTTGCCAAGATCAATGCACAGGTATTTCGTTTCCAGATACTCTTCTAAGCCTTGATGGCCACCTTCACGGCCAAGACCCGACGCTTTCACCCCGCCAAAGGGTGCCGCCGCATTGGAAATAAGCCCGGTGTTAATGCCCACCATGCCATACTCCAACGCCTCCGCTACGCGCCACACGCGAGCCAAATCGCGAGAGTAGAAGTAAGAAGCCAAGCCGTACTGGGTGTCGTTGGCCATCTCAATGGCGGTCTCTTCGTCATCGAAGGGGAAAACGGCTGCCAGCGGGCCAAACGTCTCTTCGTGGGCCACTTTCATTGCATCGGTAGCAAAGCTGATCAGCGTTGGTGTGAAATAGTTGCCACCCAAGGGGTGCGGGTGTCCACCCAGAAGCAGCTCCGCACCGTTATCAATGGCATCTTGAACGTGCTCACTGACTTTCTTAACAGCATTCTCGTCAATGAGCGGGCCAATATTAATATTTGGCTCTGTTCCATCCCCCACCTTTAGCTCGCTGTTCATTGCAACGGCAAGTTTTTCACAAAACGCGTTAATGACGCTGGATTGCACCAGAAAGCGGTTAGTACATACACAGGTTTGCCCGGCGTTACGGAATTTAGCCGCCATGGCACCTTCAACAGCCGCGTCTAAATCTGCATCTTCAAAAACGATAAACGGCGCATTGCCCCCCAGTTCCAAAGAAATTTTCTGGATATGCTCAGCGGCCTGAGCCATCAGAGTGCGCCCCACCTCCGTCGAGCCCGTGAAGGTGATCTTACGGACTTTGGGAGATTCTGTAAGCGCTTTCGCGATGTCAGACGCACTGCCTGGCACCACATTGAAAACCCCACGGGGAATGCCAGCACGTTCGGCGAGTAACGCCAGCGCAGTGGCGGAAAAAGGCGTTTGACTGGCGGGCTTCACCACGATGGTACAGCCAGCAGCCAGTGCCGCCCCTGCTTTACGAGTAATCATCGCAGCGGGAAAGTTCCACGGCGTAATCGCGCCAACAACGCCTACCGGCTGTTTCGTCACCACAATACGCTGATTAGCATTGGCGGCTGGAATGGTTTCACCGTAAACACGGCGAGCTTCTTCAGCAAACCAGCGTAAGAAGCTCGCGGCGTAGGCAATTTCACCTTCTGCTTCTTTCACTGGCTTGCCCTGCTCATGGGTCATCAGCAGAGCAAGGTCATGCTTGTGTTCAAGCATTAGGTCATGCCACTTGAGCAATAAGTCTGCCCGTTCCTGAGCGGTTAACGCCCGCCATGACGGCAGCGCCGCATCGGCAGCATCAATGGCACGTTCGGTTTCCGCCTTACCTAGGCGTGGCATCTCACCAACCGACTCACCAGTGGCTGGATTCAAAACGTTGATTTGCTCACCGCTGTCGGCGGCTACCCAACTGCCGTCAATATAGGCAAACGGGCAATACAGCTGTGTTTCTTTCAGCGCTTCCATGACAGACTCCTGACCAAATGACGGCCTTGCAGGCTCATTTACTTGTTCATGCTAAGACGAAACGAGGCATTTAACCAAGTCTTTGACATGAAACCTGCTGAGTTTCACTCAGATCAGTTGATCAGCGTTAAAAATTCTTGGCGCGTTGCCTGGCTACTGCGAAAACCTCCCAACATAACCGATGAGGTCATACTGGAATTTTGCTTTTCCACACCGCGCATCATCATGCAGAGGTGGCGGGCTTCAATCACAACAGCCACCCCTCTTGCCTGAGTAACCTGCTGAACCGCCTCGGCGATTTCACGCGTTAAATTCTCTTGGATTTGCATTCGACGTGCATACATATCGACGATACGAGCAAATTTGGAAAGGCCCAGCACCCTGCCACTCGGCAGATAGGCGATATGGCATTTGCCGATAAAAGGCAGTAAATGGTGCTCACACATGGAGTAGAGCTCGATATCTTTGACCAGCACCATCTCATCGGTCTGTGACTCAAAAACGGCCCCATTCACTATTTCTTCTAATGATTGATGATAACCAGCATTTAAAAACTGCATGGCTTTAGCTGCGCGCTTTGGTGTATCTCGCAGCCCTTCACGGTCAGGGTTTTCACCGAGCGCGGAAATAATTTGACGGTAGTGTTGGGCGAGATCGTCGGTCATTGTAGGCCTCATCAAAACTGTGCTTATTCGCTATCACTTAATCGCCTTGCAGCAATGTTATCGCGCCAGCGAGCTTCCATTATCGGCAAGCTACTGAGTAGCTTACGGTTTCTTCCGTTTAGCTGCCTTACCCTGCGAGTGCTAGCTGAACGCCTATCCTGTACAAAAAATATATCTTAATCAATTCATGTACAATACTAACAGTAGATTAATCTATTTTAACGCACCTATGCAGGCTGTGGCAGAGTGACACGCACCCCCCTTCGGCACTAATTGAGCTGTGCTATGATAAAAGCACAATTTTCCTGCTAATAGTGCAGGGGCCACTGTTGAGAGTATGCTATGTCATTTAAATCATCGCCCTTTTGGCTAACTGCCCTGCTGGGTACTTTCTTTGTATCACCTTTGCACGCAGAAGAGTCGGCGCTGGAACTTCCCAGCGGCGCGAAAGTAGGCGTTGAAGTCGTTGAAGCTTTGAATTTTGATAGCAGCCAAACACGTTACAGCGATATTCTGCTGCATCCAAAACAAGCAAGCGGCACCACCCATTCACTGCCTGAATACTGCTTGTTAGTAGCCAATGCGCAATTAAACGGTGATCGCGTCCGTATTACTACCCAAGACGCAACCTGCATTGAAACCCACGATTCAGAAAGCGCCATCTACTCAGGCACTTTTTCAGCCAGCGCCTATGCAGAAGATGGCCAGTATGGTCTTGCCTGCGACGACGGCTCCTGCTCATTAACTCCTGGACAAACCTTCGTCTTGGCATTAGATCAAAGCGTCCGTATTGAGGCTCAAGACAATCCCTCGGCTGACATTAATGCCACCCGTCGCCAAGCCAATGGGGAAGGTGTCGGCAACCCTATTCCTGGTGAGCGTCCAGACCCTGACCAAAGCGTAGAAAACCCAGCCCCAACAGAGCAGCCTGAGTAGTCAACCTGCAAGACCCAGGCGGCCCTTCGCGAGCATCTCACTAAGGGTCGCCTTTAAAGGTACAAGATAAAACTAATCCAGCCGATGCATTAGGCCAACCATAATGGCTTATCCAGGTGCAGTAGTTGCTGCTCAAGCTGGCGAATATGCTGATCCCAATAGCCACTTTCTGCCAGCCAGGGAAATGCCCGAGGAAAGGCAGGATCATCCCACCGAGTTACCAGCCACGCCGCGTGACGTATTAAGCGGTAAGCACGCAATGGCTCAATAAGCGACATTTGCTGATGGGGAAACGGACTTGTCTCTTCATAGCCTTCTATCATCTCACTGAGTTGCGCCCGCCATAGCTGCGGATTTTCCATGGGCAGCAGCATCCATATATCTTGGATGGCGGGCGCCATCAGGCAATCATCAAAATCGACAAGCGTAAATGTCTCATCGCGGCCAAGAATATTGCCTAAATGGCAGTCTCCATGGGTACGTATCATGCTTGCAGAAGGGATATGTACTGTCTCAAGTTGGCGGCGAATCTTATCGACTGCGTTTTGATAGGCGCGGGTTTGATGATTATTGAGCCAAGAGCTTGTCACTACGCGCTGCTCGGCCTCGGTCACCCCTTCACTGAGCAATAGCGTGCCGCGATGCTGAAACGACTTTTTAGCAGCCACTTCATGAAGTTGACCCAGCACCTCACCTAAGGCAAATAGATGGGCAGGGTTATCTAACTCGGGTGCTTGCCCTATGCACTGTGGGAATAAGGCAAAGCGAAACTGCTGATACTCATGCAACGATACATCTTGGCCATTGCGCCACGGTGCCACCACCGAAACGCCCGCCTGCGTTAACTCGGTTAAAAAATCATGCTCTTCCTGAATAGCCTCATTTGACCAGCGGTTTGGCCGATAGAATTTCACGACCCAGCGACCACCGTCGTCATCACGAAACATCAGCACACGATTCTCATAGCTATTGAGAGCAAACGGTTCGCCAGCAGGCCAAATACCTATCGACTCAACGGCTGACATAACCAGATCAGGCGAAAGCGCGCTAAACGGATGCGGCATAGATGACTCCTTGGATGGGCTGCCTAGTTTATCAACTCTTCTGCAGCGGTGTACGGGCAGCGGCCCAAATATCAACGCGCTTGGCACCCTGTTCCAGCAGTACGGTCGCTAACGCATGGCCGGTGGCACCGGTTGTTACTACATCGTCGATAATAGTCACATGCGCGGGCATCTCAGTATCCACCATAAATGCACTTGCTAAGTTTTGCTGTCGCTCCCGGCGGTTTAAAGAGCGCTGAGAAGGCAAATGCTTAATACAATGCGCCTGCATCACCGGTAGATCCAACCGGTCGCCTAGCCGTTCAGCCAGCCACTGCGCCTGATTGAATCCGCGCTCTTTGGCACGCCCGGGATACATAGGCACAGGGAGCAATGCGCTGGCCATCTGGCTGGGGCACCGGGATAACATCAACTCAACTAGCAGCATTCCCGCACGTGGGGAGCCATGAAACTTAAAGTCGTGCACCAAGGAAGTTATCGTATCTTGGTAGCAAAGCGACGCTGTCGTGGTGGTAAAGCTAGGTGGCTCCGTCAGACAGTGACTACACCGTTTACCAGCCACCCCCGCCAGCGGCTCGGCACACTGCTCGCAGCTATGAAGATTCCAGGGAAGCAATGCAAAGCATTCATCGCACCACCCTGCACTTGATGAGCGCCCAGTAAGGCAAAATGCACAGTAGCCGGGCAGCCCCTGCTTGAGCCACTGGTTAATGGTCACGATCCATTTCTTCACCGCTTCAAGTCCTCCTTTGCCTTCATGTTAAAAAATAGCGCTGTAAGATTTGACATTAGCGCAAATGTTGATAATATACGCCTCGTCTTCTGCGGATGTGGTGGAATTGGTAGACACGCTAGATTTAGGTTCTAGTGCCGTAAGGTGTGGGAGTTCGAGTCTCCCCATCCGCACCAATTTGATTTACCTCAGTTTTTTATCCCTCCCTGCTTTATCCCAATACTCACTAGATTATCCTGTGTGACCAGATTGTGACCTAGCCTATTTACGGCTTCGCGCACTCGTTGCGGTGCCAAATGCGCATATCGCTCGGTCATCGTAATGCTGGAATGCCCCAGTAGCTCCTTTATTACCTCCAGTGGAACTCCATCGCTCACCAGCCAAGATGCTGCCGTGTGCCGCAAGTCGTGTATCCGCAAATCATCCAGCCGCACCCTCTTTGCCGCCTGGGCGAATCCTGCTCTGAGTGACTTGACTGGCTCACCGTCTGCTCGAGCGAAAACCCACGGGCACCCGGGCACGTTTCCTGCCCGCCACGCCAGCCGCCTTTTTATCGCCGCTTGAGCCACGCTGTTCAGCGGCACCGTTCTCGGCTTGCCGGATTTTGTGTGGCTGCTGAGCAGCGTTAGCGACTCTTTGCCCGGGTCCAGGCTGACGCGTGACCATTCCAGTCCCAGCAGCTCGCCACGGCGACAACCGGTGTGCGCGGCCAGCTCGATAAAGTCGGCCAGCACATCGCCGTGCCGCTGTTGCCTGGCTGCGGTCACCAGCCTGCCAACCTCCCCGCGAGACAAGTACCGCTCCCGGTGCCGAGCCTCCCGCGTCAGCCTGCCCTTAACCGGATTCTCCAGCCCCCACTCCCATTCTCGGTTGCAGTAGTTGATCGCCGACGAAAGCGCGGCCAACTCCCGATTGATGGTGGCATTAGCCCTTCCCTGCTCTTGCCGGTGGCGGATATAGCCTTTGATATCCGCGCCGGTAATCGCTCCAATCTCAACGCCGCCGAAATATCGCCGCAGGTTGCCGATCTGATACTTGATGGTGTGGAGGCTGCGCAGGTGTGCCGACCCGCGCAGATACTCGACCATTACTTCTTCAAAGCTGCGTGGCTGCTTCACGTCCCAGTGTTTACTCTGGTGCGATTCGGCTCGCCACTTCGCTTCCACGGCTTTCGCTTCGTTTAAGTCCGCTGTCCCAGTAGAGCGTCTAATTCGTTTGCCGCTTGGGTCGTTGTACGATGCCCACCAGAATGGCGAGCCTTTCCTTTTATGTGGCATACAGATTTTTCCCCTTTCTGCACGCCGGGCGCGTTGTGACTCTCCAACTCTAGCGCCTCGGCGTCAAGCTCTCCGATTCGTCGAATGCTACCCATCGTGACCCGCCGGCCTTTTCCTTCCCCACTGGCGGTGAGTCTTCCCTGCCGGACCATCTGCCGGACAGTCCAGTGTGAGACGCTGAGCATTTCAGCGGCCTCGGCGTAAGTGACCAGTGCTTTCATGCTGCCTCCCAGGCAAAAGAAAGCCGCCTCGTGGGCGGCGTCTACCATTTATGTTCATTGACCCCTGGCTTCATCGGCTCTCGCCACCCCAGCGCGGGCGGCTGGTAAGCGTAGTAGCCCATAAAGGGCAATAGCCAGTGCAGCCAGCCGCCGGATACCCACCACCTGCCGGGCAGAAAGCGCAGCGTGTAATAAAGAAAGAGCCCGAAGGCCATGGCTAGCCAGTGCTTTGCAAGTTGCATGATCGTCTCCACAAATAAGCCGCCCTGGTGGCGGCGGTTATCGATGCGCTTCTCGCTCAGTACACGGCGGCGGCAGCGGGTCGCCTTCGTATCGCTCAATCGTGCGGATCGAAAGCCCGCGCTTGCACCAGTCAGAGACTAGATAACCGCGCTCTGCGTCGGCCTCGCCATCATTGATCCACGCCGACGCCACGATGCCGCCGCATACCGGGCAGTTGGCCAGCACCATCTGGCCGAGGTGTTTTCGTTCACTCACCCCAGGCACTCCATCACTTCTAAAGCCTCATCAACCATGCCGTTGATCTTCTCGCAGCTCTCGCGAATCTCATTTCCGCGACCGTTATCGGTATGCACCAGAATCTCCCGCGCCGTTTCGTCGATGTTGCCATCCACCTCTCGCCATATATTCAGCACCGCGTTGTAAAGCACCCGCTCTTTCTGCGTGCCATCCAGCTGTAACCGGTGCGCGTACTCATAAAGGCAGCGAATCAGCGCCGCCGTTGTCGTGTTGCCACTGACGCTGATATGGCCGTCCTGAGCATCGGGCATCCAGCAGCGCCAATACGTGCCGTCTTTTCTTAGTCGGGGCTTTTGCATGCGTCCTCCGGCTTGGGTGCCACTTCTAACAGCGCCGCGTAGCGTTCTTCGGTGTGCCGCGTCCAGTCATGGATGCAGTCAAGCATTTCGGGTGTAGCCGCCCTGGGCAATGCTTGCCATCCCTCCGGGCAAGCGGCCTGCCAGATAGCCCATGCTCGCTTTGTTTCTAGGTTTACGTATTCGCCGGTAGACTCCCAGCGCTGGATTGGCAGCATCCATGGGTAGTAGCCGCATTTAGCCTCAAACCGCTCGCGCTGGCTCATAACCGGCTCATTCTGGCTCATAAAAACCTCTATTTAGCCGTGCGAAAGAATTTTTGAGTTTCGCTCCAAGGGCGACCTATAAAGCGTCGCTGTATATCTCGCTTGGAGCGCCCGGTCGCAAGCACTTGACCTGGAAAACCTCGCCGCACTGCTACGTAAAAGTGGTTTTTACCGTTGCGCTTGTTAAGCAGTTGATCGGCAGCCATGCGCACCGCGTCGAAGATTGAGTCGGCTTGATCACCTTCTTTGAAGCGGCGGATATACAGAGAGCCTTTGGTAAATCTGAGCTGTGACATAAATCCTCCAGGCAAAAAGAAACCGCTCACCGGCGGCCATAGTCTCTAAACAGTCGTGTCGATAACCGCCACGGCGGCGTATCGGGTATGCGCCTACGCACTGCCAGCGCGACGATGCGCCGGGCGTTGGGTAGTTGATTGAGCATGCTTAAACTCCGTGCAGCGCACGATTATGCGGCCCTTGCTTTTGCTCATGGCGGGCATGGTAGAGAAAGGGAGGTGGCTGCAGTCGTCGAACGCGTGGCGGCATGACATACACATGCTGCCTTTGGGCTGGTGGGTCATTGCTGAGCCTCGGCTTGGCGGCGCAGTCTTTTCGCCTCAATATTTAGATCAATAGGCGAAATACTCATTGTGTTCCAATGGAGCGAGCGCAGGTAATCGCTTATCCACTCCGCCTGCTTGAGCGCGTCGCGGCGGGAGAGGCATTTGGCGCTGGGGCCGCTGTCATCAAAGAAAGGTGCGTGGCCGCCTGTTACCCGCTCAAGAACTGCCTTTGCGTCATTTGGGTAATCAGGAGAGCATCCGCCAGAGCGAGCCAATCCGTGCGTCATGTTCTGTAGTGGGATGAGCTCCTGGATTAGGTCAGCTCTATCAGCCGCCAGCGCATCGCGCTCCTGCTCAATCTTCTGCCGCAGCGCTATCTGGTGCTCCTCGGCAGTGCGGTAGGCGTCTCGCTCGCGCTCCAAGCGAGCAATTTCAGCATCGCGCCACGCCAGCTCGGCAGCAATATCACTCTTATCGTGAAGCGCCTCGCCCGTCATTGCGCTTAGGTGCCGCGTGTAGTGGCCGCCGTGTTTATCCAGGGCCATGATGTCGCGTTCTGCGTATTGATTGGCCATTTTAAGCCGCCCTCATGCTAGCCAACTGTTTAGCCTGCTCGGCCAGCTCTACGCGCAGCTCTATATTTTCAGCGGTCAGCGCGTCGTTTTCAGCCAGCACGGCTGATTTTTCGTGTTCCAGTTCTTCTATGCGCTGGCATAACTGATTAGCCAGCTCATCGCTGGCGATTTCAAATTCGCTCATGATTATCTCCAGTAATGATGTAGCGGTCGCGGCTTGGGCCGACTAGCGGTTTCTGCCCAGGCGCTAAGTGCCAGTCGAATTCATGCAAGCACTCGTCGCACTGTTTCAGATTGATTGAGCGAAACAGCCGCAAGCGCTCACTGCCGCACCTAGGGCAGCGTTTAGTCGTGGCTTTCAATGTATTGCTCCCACAAAAAAGCCGCGCTGGTTACATCGTTAGCGCGGCTACCGAGTTCGCCTAGGTATTCGATTTCGTCTATCCAGCTCATAACGCCATGCCCTCCTGAATAGGCGCTCTGGGTTCGGGCCGGTTGGTCACGTCAACGCACTCGATCAGCGGGTCGTGCTGGTGGGCGCCGCACACCTGGGTGGCGAATACCTCCACGCCGTGGTGCTTACATCTACCGTACGGAGTTTGGCCTTCAAGACGGTAGCGATCAGGAAAGGGGCAGTGCGTGTCGTAGTCTTTGCCTACCTGCTGATAGTGGTCGCAGCTGACGCAGGCCTTGGGCATTTTCATGAAAGCTTGCATACAACCTCCCAAAAAGAAGCCCCGCACAGGCAGGGCTAGAAGTGTTTCAGTCGCTTGGCTCGGCGCTGCGCTCGTTTGCGCTTGGCCTGACGCTGGTGGGGTTTGGTGAGGCCGGAGCCTTGGATGATCGGCGGTGGTGAGTGGATGGGTCGCCACGGCACTCCGAAGGCGCTGGCGATTGCGGTAAGCAGGCTCATAGCACACCGATCCACACCAGCCAGCCGTGAAGCACGCCTACCGGCGGGATGATCGCGCCCACCACTAATAGCACCCACATTTCCTCGCTAACCGTCGTGATGAAGTGCTGAACCCAAGCGCCTACAGTGGCGAGAATAACGGCTATCATGAGCATGAATCCGGCTAGTGCAGATATTGCGTTTCCCATAACGTTCTCCAAATAAAAAGCCCCTTTCGGGGCTAGGCTCTGCGATGCTCGGCGGCTAGCTGACCCTCAGCGATGCCTTGCCTTCGTCGAGCTTGCAGCCCGGCACGCTCTCGCCCGCCTTTAGCGCTTTCAATATTTCGGCTTTGACTGGCTGGCGACTTGCGGGTATCAGTTTTGTGTACTGCTCCGGCACCTTCTCGGCGTCTTCAATGGTGCAGACTGCACGCGGTTTGGCGCGCGTAATCGTAAATAGCTGACGCTTGATCTTGTCACGCCCGGTATTTTCCATGGCCCACAAAACGCGGTCACGGCACGCCTGAGCGTTGCGCTCAATGGATTTTTTACGCGCAGACAGCCGCTTGATCTCGTTGTCGATCGCTTCGGCTTCGGTGTCGAGTTGCCGCGCTACGATGATCGTGGCCTCGATCTTGTCCTCAAGCTGCTCGCTGGTGGCGTCAAGCGTATCGGCCAGCGCCTCGGCAAATTCAGCGTCGTTGTCAGCATCCATATCGATAAGCTGCTGAAACTCGTTGGTTAGGGCGTAAAGTGATTGCATATTGACCTCGCAAAAATAAAGCCGCACTATGGCGGCTAGATATATCAATGTAAGCTATTGAATCAAAAAGGTATTTCATCGTCTAGCTGGTCATCAGCTGGGGCACCATAGCTAAAGCTATCGCCTTGCTGGCGAGGGTCGCCGCCATAGCTTTGTGCATTTTGCGCTTGCTGCTTCGGTGGCGCGCCTTTTGGATTCTTGGCGAAACGCTCAGCCCAATAGCCCGCTGACTCTGCCTGCTTGCCCGCTTTATGTTCGGCAATGGTCAAGCCAGACTTGGGCGACATGAAGCACTTGATCTGAAAGCGGAAACCTTCATCGCCGTTACTCTTGATGTAGTTCTCACGCTCCAAGGCGACCTGCACTGGCTTGCGCGTTAGCTCTGGGGCAATCAAGCCGTCCTTGCCTTGTTGCTGGCTTAGCGACTGCACGCCGGTGACGCCCATCATGCTCTGAATCTGCTGGTGTCCAACCTCGTTCTGGCTGCCGTCCTTCTTTTGGTAGTAGAGCGTGAGGTAATTGGCTTTTTGGCCTTTCTCACTTTCGAACGTCAGCTCCAAGCCTTTAGCGCCTGTGTTCGCCTCTACCCACTTCGCTTGATCGATGAAGCCGCGCACCACGCAAGACTCAGTGATGTAATCCCCGCCGCCTGCGTCGGCGGCTTCGGCTTGTGCTTCGTTGTACTGAAAGATAGCGCTCATGCTATTTGCTCCTGTTGCGGTGCGGTGATTGTGTAGTACTCAACAACGGCTTTATCGACTGCCGCCAAGTCGTTCTCGATAACATCACTATCGAAGAGCCCCATAGGAGCCTTTACCGTGTCGCTGCCGTTGTTGACCGTGCGGAACTGGTAGTTGCCGTCCTGCACCTGGGTGCGCAGAACTGTCGTAAACAACCCTTCCAGGGTGATCTTTTCATCCAGCATCTTGCCGATTGTCTTGATCTTGGTGCGCCCGTAGTCGTCATCCTGCGTGTGGCTCAAGATGTAAACGCGAACATGCGCTGGCAGCGCTGACATGGCGCTAATCACTTCCCATGCGTGCCGAGCTATCTCGGTGAATTTTTCGAAGCCTTTTTCGTCACTGCGGCGCATGAACTCGTTGGCCATCAGGTATTGGAAGTCGTCTACAACCACAATCTCCTTACCATTAGCTACCGCTTTTCGAGCAGCTTGAATCATCATTGCCCATGCGTCGGTGGTGTATTGATTCCATCCCGCCGCTCGGAATGGCAGAGGCTTTTCGGTCGCTTTGATTAGCGCAACCTTGGCCGGGTCTAGGTTTCGCAGGCTCGCCGTCTTGCCGGTGCCTGATTGGCCTAGCACCAATGTTGTAATGCTCATGCCGCTACTCCTTGCCGATCATCTGCCCGGCTCATTGTTTCAGCGTGCGCGTATTTCAGCGCCTTTAACTCAATCTCGTATTCGTCTAGCGTCATCTGCCCATTGCGCAGCATCATCGCCAGTTCTTGCTTGGCATCAAAAAATGACATAGCCTTTCTCCTGATCTATTTCGACGTGGATCAATCCGGCCCGCTACCTGTTTGCCCAGGAGCGGGCTTTTTTAGCTTTGCCGCTCTCTCATACCCATTCCCCGCTGCGCACCTGCTTATCCCACTCAGCAATAGCGGCATCCCGCCGTGACGTGGCGTTGCGCTCAAAGAAGATGTCGCACAGCCAGTGCTCGTTTTCGGGCTGCTGCGCCCAGCGGATCAGCGAATTACAGGCGGCGCGCTCGCCTTCCTCGATACAGTCAGTCGGGGTCTTGTCGGCTTCGGCTAGGAATTGAGGGAAGCGGACGGCATTCTGGTCGGGTACTGCGTGTAGATGTGACATTCAACCTCCTAGCCCTTGGCGACGAGCAACAGCCCTATCGCGCCCAGGCACAGAATGGCGGTGAGGGTTAACTCCAGGGTGGCGGGCATTACGGCGCTGGCCTCATGCCTGGGCAAATTTCGGCAGCGTTGCCGCGATAATCGGGGTGACCGGTGCGGTGGTGCGGGTCAATGCCCCGCGCTTCCTCAGCAGCCCAAACGGCCACTTCCTGGCAGTATTTGCGGTGCATCCGCTCGTTGTCGGAGGCGTCTAACTTGGTGGCGACGATCATGCTGCCGATAATGGCAGCGAGGGCGATAAGGCTAAGCGCTCTCGAAGTCATGGCGGGTTACCTTGTGTATGAGTTCTTGTGGATAGCCGTAGCGCTTGGCGGCGCGCTTGGCGCTTCGGCGGCTGGAATAGAGGCCAAGATCCGGCCTTGGCGTGATGATCTCTCCGCGCTTTTCACGGATCAGGTAGCGGGCTGTCACAACTCCCAGACCTCCTTGAGCTGCTTTTTCAGCTCCATCTCAGCGCGCCGGTGGTCTAGCTCTACCCGCGTGCGATAGAGACGCGATGCGGCACACTCGTTGGCGTGGAAGGTTTCGGGGTCGTTGTGGCGGCGGGCGGTTTCAGTCGGTTTCATTGGTCACCTCTCTCAGAATTGGGCGCGCTGCCTCGTTACTCGTCGCAGTGCCAACGGCTTGGAGTTAAAGGGGAAGCAGCGCGGGCATGGCGACTCAGCAAGAGGCCATGCCGTAAAAAAGCCCGCTGGGCGCGGGCGAATGCTTGCTCTTCCTGAGCGGACACGTGATGCCGGGTGGCATCGGGAAGGGTGCTTGTCGCTACCAAGCGCTGGCTTTGTGACTTCACCGTTAAGACGGCTAGTATCCAGCTTGTCATGTACGTGAGACGCGCTACTCACGCTACAGGGCGCTTGCCCTTCACCCTTTCCGATGCGCCCTGAACTAGCCAGGGCGCGCACACAAGTTCCAATGGGGCCCTTGCGGGCTTGCGTTAGAGCATGATGCAGCCTCCTGAATCCGGCTCTTGATCAAATGGGCTGGCCGGTGACACCCTAGCTTTTGGTTGCGGTAGTGTTTGCCGTCATCGGGGCGGACGCAATGCCGTTTGATCCCCTGATAGCGTGATGCAGTGGCCCTATCTTTTCGTTCCATTAACCCCCACCGATAAGGCATACGGGAGCACCCGCTTTGGGGCGTATCTTTCACTGCATCGGGAAGCTGGCTGGCGAGAATGCTCATTACTTCATCCATGCCTTCGCTGGCATCGTCGCGCCAGTACCACCCAGCTTCCCGATGCCCGCTCTATTCTCAGCCGAACGGGCAGGCTCTAGGCCGCGTTACCCAGCGGATCGGGTCATTGCTCTTTCCAGTCAAATTCGTCTACTTCATCGTCTGATAGATCAGCATCACGCCAGTCTATTCCAGCAAGGAAGGCTAATTCTTCAGCCACTTGCTCTCGCTCAAAGCCTTTCGCTGAATCAATCTTGCTGCACCACTCGTCGTATTCCTCTTCAGTCAGCTCAACCTCACCCATTAGTGTCGCTCGGGCCTGAATACTGAACTGAACAACGCGCTTTTCGCCCATACCCACCTCCTGTTGATTAGCGGCTAGCTCTGGATTGCTGCTCTATCTGGAGCATGCATGCCGCCAAACGGCCTGATTTATCATGCTCATCGGCTCCGATGAGTATTAACGTGTTACCGTTTTCGTCGGTCGTCATCACCGATTCGGAGCCTAGCTCTCTCGCCCTCGACTTTAGAGCCGAAATAGCTGGGTCTAAAACTCTGTTCGCCATAATGCTCTCCTGTGTAATTCGTGAAGCATCGGGATGGGTGGCCGGTAACGATCCGGCCCCGTCTCTGGCACCATTGGCTAGCACTCCGATGCCTAGCTGCTCTCACCTGTGAGCTACACCCATCCCGATGCCCGCTCAGTGAACGGGCTAAGCCGGTACTGACCCCGGCGTGGTCTTTATCCAACGTGGGCTCGCTACGCCCTGGTGCCAACCGCTGCCCCACGTCTGTTAGGGGCCGCCCCGCTTGGGTATCGTTGGAATCACCTAGCCTGTAGGTGGATGCATTGGCCCAAGCACCGGGGGATCGCAGATTGTGTAAAGAGCCATGGCGGGCTGTCTGTTTCGCTGTGCGTCAGCGCCGCTGCCATGACTCAAATGTAAGCCATACTTACCTAAGCCGTCAACACAAAAGTAAGCATAGCTTTCAATAAAAATGTAAGCCCTTGTTTCCACGCGCACAAAAAAGCCCGCTCAATGGCGGGCTTGGTTAGCTGTGCTTATTTTGAGGGGGTTTTACTGCCTTCGGAGGGTCATTTGCGCCATGACCACACCAATGATTCGGCAATCCTCGGTGAAGTCCATGTATTGCTCTCGCCAATCCTTATTGAGCACCTTTAGCATTGGGCCTACACCTGGCTCAATGATATAGCGCTTGAACGTGGCCTCTGCTCCGCCGTGCTGCTCGCACTGAACAACCACGTCGTCACCGGAGACGGGCTCAACGTCAGGATCGACAAAGATCAGTGTTCCCGGCGGGTACACTTCGATCATTGATTCGCCACGCACGCGCAGCCCAAACGCTCTTGGGCCGCAGGTCGGCGGCGCTGGGTAGTATTCGAGGTCATCACCCACGGGGCAAAACGCCTCCGTCCATGCTCCGGCTTGCACCCAACTGATCAGAGGCACCTGGCCTCGCATCTTGGGGGCTTCGTCAAATTCATCCGTCTTGACGCCTGAGCCAGTAAAGAAATAGATCAGCGGCTTGCCTGTTGCGGTCGCTACGTTGCGCAGGTTCTCCGCTGACGGGCTGGTACGCCCTTTCTCCCACTGAGCTACCGCCGGACGAGAAACGCCCAGTACGGCGGCCAACTGCTGCTGTGTAAGCCCCGCCTCTTTTCTGGCTCGCGTTATTCGCTGCCCTACCTTCTCGTCTTCGGTCATGCCTTCACCAATAGGCGTGTAATTGCCCCTTAGTCTGAAAGCATCGCTTACATCTGGCAACGGAAGAATGCCTTGCCCGATTGGGTAAGTATGGCTTACACTTTGACCAAATACGTTAAGCATGGATTTCCCTATGACCCCGGAACAAGCAATGCAAGAGGCGCTTCGCCTAGCTGGCGGCCCGGTTGCTCTCTCCCGATCCATCGGGATCAGCTCTCAGGCCATCTCCCAATGGAAGGTCGTTCCGGCAGCTCGGGTTATGGCTGTTGTGAAAGCCACCAAAGGAAAGATCAAGGCTAGCCAATTGCGTCCTGACGTGTTCGGCGCTGTTGCCGCCTAACCACACCCCTATTTTAGCGCCTCTCAAAATCACCTGAGAGGACACGGAAAGCAGGAGTTTAACCCATGGATTCATATACAGCAGGGCTACGGGAAGCGGCCTTTGAGTACGGCGTCAAGAAGCTGGCCTACCAGCTCGATATGTCGGAATCGCGCCTCTACAAGAAGCTCGACCCCGATGGCCCGGTATCTCTGACCCTGGCCGACTTCTTCCGCATCAACCGGATTCTGAAAGACACGCGCTGCATCGATCGCGCGCTGGAAGACCTTGGCATGGTGGCCACGCCGATCAGCCAGGACGCGGACGCATTCGAAGGCGAAATTCGCGAACTGCTACTTGATCAGCACGAGCAAGCCGCTCGCTTTGTTGCCGCCGTTCGAGAGGCGAAGCGCGATGGCGTTATCAGTAGCGAGGAATTGGAGGAGATCAAGCGTCAACGCCATGAACTGGCGGTGTTCGGCAACACGGTCATGAGCCGCATCGAGGCGATGCACAAAAACGGGACGACCACCCTGGCGGCGGTCAAGTAATGAAAAAGCCCACGAAAGCTGGGGAGCTGGTGGGCCATTCACTGGAGATACACAAAATGAATGAACTAAATATAAGCCACTCGACGGCGCATGTCCAGACCATTTTCCGGCAGCTAAAAGACTTGCCCCGCGAGGAGCGTCTGGCTGCCTTTGATGACTCGCTCATGGAGCGTCAGGTCATCGAATCGCTTGAATACCCTATCACTGAGACATTTGACGAGTACCAGAATCGCGTCTGGCAGGAGTTACAACTATGAGCATCAAGGTTTCCTCAATGGTCTGGGAGAAGTGGCCAAACGGCGGTTCTGAGATGCTCTGCATGCTGGCTCTTGCTGACTGGTGCAACGACGAAGGCGGCTCACTCTACCCGTCAATGAAAGCGCTCGCCAAGAAAATGCGCGTTAGCGAATCCCAGGCCCGCCGGGTCATGCACAACCTCATCGCCAAGGGCTTTGTCCGCGTTATTGGCAATGCCAATGGCGGCGCGCCGGGCTCAACTCGACAGTACCATTTGAACGTCAAAATGGTCGCCGAAATGCCTGAGTACGGAACCGATACGGGTAGCACTGGTGCGAGGGGTAGCGCCGATGCGAGGGGTCGCATGGATGCGCGAGACGGGTCGCATGGGTGCGCGGAGACGGGTAGCACCCATGACACCCTAACCGTTATTGATCCGTTAGAAGAACCGTTATTAAAACCACATGTAGCATCTGGCGATGCAACGAGTGGATACACGGCGGAATTTGAGGTGTGTTGGAAGGCGTATCCGAAGCGCCACAAGCCTGATAACAAGAAATCAGCATTCAAGAAATGGCAAGCCCGCATCAACGAAGGCGTGAAGGCTGAAACCCTGATCCAGAGCGCGACCCGGTACGCCAGCGATTGCGAGCAAGAGGGTATTGCTGGCACCCGGTACGTGAAGCTAGCCGCTACGTTCTTCGGCCCAGACGAGCATTGGCGCGAGTTTGCTGGCACCGCGAAAGTTCATAAGCTCGACGACCACCGCAACCGTCCCGAGACGCTGGACGTGGATATCAAGTACACGCCCAGCCGTGGGCGCGCCCTGCCTGCCGGATGCGCCCAGCCTGACGACGATGGCAATCTGACTCTACCCGACGGCACCCAGTGCCATATCGACGAGTGGGACGCTGGCACCGTGACGTGGGGGAATCAAGCATGACGCCCTCAGAACTCAAGGATCGCCTCGCCCAGCGAGCGGAAACCGTCGCTACCTACCTGCTACCCAACGGCAAGAGAGAAGGCCACGAATGGCGCGCTGGTGATGTTCATGGCGCATCCGGCAAAAGTCTGGGTGTCCACCTTACTGGCGATAAAGCTGGCGTGTGGTGCGATTTTAGCGCCGACCAGGGCGGCGACCTGCTGGATCTCTGGTGCGCCGTAAAGGGTTGTGACCTCAAGACCGCGATGGACGACGCCAAGGACTGGCTGGGTATTCGTGACGTGAAGCTGTCCGAGCCCAAGCGCCAGAAAACGTACAAGCGGCCCGAGCGCCCGGCTAGCGTCAAGAGGCTCCAGCCATCCAGTCCAGTGATGGAGTACCTGCGTAGCCGTGGGCTGACAGACCAGACTATCCAGACGTTCCGGGTCGCGGAGGATGGCCGGGACATAGTGTTTCCGTACCTGCGCGGTTCCGAGCTGGTTTTCATGAAATGGATTGGGATCGACCGCAAGGATGGCAAGAAAAAGATCCGAGCCAGTGCCGAGTCAGAGCCCTGTCTTTTCGGTTGGCAAGCTATCCCATCGACCGCTCGCACCGTCACGATCACCGAAGGCGAGATTGATGCCATGAGCGCGTCACAAGCGGGATACCCAGCTCTCTCGGTTCCGTTTGGTGGTGGTGAAGGTGAGAAGCAGCGCTGGATCGAACACGAATTCGACAACCTTGATCGTTTCGACATGATCTACCTAGCGCTGGATAACGACGACCAGGGGCGCGCTGCCACCAAGGAGATCATCAAGCGATTGGGGCGTGAGCGTTGCTCTATCGTTGAGCTGCCCAGCAAGGACTGGAATGAAGTCCTGACCGGGATGATTCCTGACGAAGTTATCGAGCGTTGCTACAAGAACGCCAAATCCCTAGACCCTGAAAAGCTGGTCAGCGTAGATGCGTTCCGCGATGACGTTCAAAACGAGTTTGCCAACCCGGTTGAGGTCGCAGGAATGCCATTGCCGTGGGACAAGGCGCGGGATCTTCTGCGTTTCCGCCCGACTGAAACCACCGTATGGACGGGGTGGAATGGCCACGGTAAGTCTCAGCTACTCGGCTTCATCGGACTGACAGGCATGGTCAAGGAAGGCGAGAAGTTCTGCATCGCTTCAATGGAAATGCCAGCCAAGCGCACGCTTTCCCGCATGGTTCGCCAAGCCGCAGGCACCAACTCCCCGGCCAGCGGCTACATCGACGGTATCCTGGATGCGCTGACTAGCAAGCTCTGGATCTATGACCAGATGGGTAGTGCCAACCTTGATGAGATGTTGGCCGCGTTCAAGTACGCCGCGAAACGCTACGGCGTCGGCCATTTCATTGTGGATTCTCTATCCAAGTGCGGCCTTGGCGAAGAGGACTACGACGCGCAGAAGCGAGCTATCGACCGCCTAACCTCGTTTGCCCACGAAATGGAAGTTCACATACACCTCGTCGCCCACCCTCGCAAAGGAATGGACGAGGATCGCCCACCCAACAAGCTCGACGTTCGCGGCGGTGCCGCCCTTACTGACATGGCCGATAACGTGGTTACGGTTTGGCGCAACAAGCCCAAAGAGCGCGAGGCTGAAAAGCTCCACCACGGCGAAGAGATCGAGCCCAAGTATCAGGAACAAGGCGACGTTCGCATGATTGTCTCCAAGCAGCGCGCTACCGGGCAGGAGGGGAGCGTGGCGCTCTGGTTTGACTCCATGAGCAACCAATACCTCGGAAAGCCCACGCATCGCCCCACCCCGCTTGTGAGCTGGTCGAGCCGACAGGAGGCTGCCGCATGACTTTATCCGTAAAACAACGTGCCCAGCTCCGCGCCAAAGGAATCGTCGTTCGCATCGAGTACGGCAAAGAGGCGCTGAACATAACTCCTGAGTCAGTGAGAGAGCTTCTTGAGTACAACCCCGCGACAGGGATCTTTATTTGGCGAGAGCGTGGAGAGCATTGGTTTAAGAGCCCAGGAAACCAAAAGGCATGGAATACAAGGTTTGCTGGTAGGCGTGCCGGATCTCTCTATACCGACTCGAAAACAGGTTACCAGGTTCGTGCTATCAAAATAATGCACGTCAGGTTTTCCGAGCATCGGCTTGCATGGATGTGGATGAAAGATGACCCGGTACCGCCGCAGATAGACCATCGCAACCGTGATGCTACGGACAATAGATGGAGCAATCTGCGCGCATCTAGCAGGACTGAGAATAATCGGAATAAATCGAAGTATCGAATAAATACGAGCGGGGTGTCTGGGGTTTCTTGGGTGAAGGCGCGCAAGAAATGGGTTGCCAGAGTGAGGGTCAATAGTGCTCTGCATTTCTTAGGAGCTTTCGTGGAGCTGGATGAGGCGGCAATGGAGGTTATGGAATTCCGCGTCGAGAGCGGATTTGACCCAGGGCATGGACTTGAATTCGCTCCACATTTAAAGGATGTCTTCTAATGCCACAGCACCTTACTTATAGCCAGATAGCTGCTCTGAAGCGTCGCAACATAATTGTTCGGATTGAATTCCAAAACAAAACTGTCCTGTGCTGGGATCGAGGGCATGAGCGCTACTACACGGCAGGCGAGCTAAAGCAGCTGGCGAAACCGGGCTTTATGGATCGCTTCACGGCCTGGATTGGAGGTGCGGCATGAACATCAACCGCGACACACGCCGCAAGCGCATCCAGTGCTACGGCTACACGCCGGAAGAGGCCGATAACTGCCCGGTGGGCAAGCCGCTCTGGATGTACCGCATTGAGCAAGAAGAGGGGCGCAGCCTGCGCTCCATCCTCAAGGAAGCAGCGGCCACGGCACGCGATACCGGCTACACGCTGCGCGACCTAGCGCGGGAGTGGGAAGTGAATCACGCCACGCTCCTATTTTGGGCGCACAAGTGGGGAATCCGCTTTCCCTGTGGCGTGAGCAGCTTACAAAAAGAGGCAGCGTCACGCACGGCGCACCGGGTTAATCAGCGCAGGAGGGGCGCGGCATGAGAGGAGAGCCAGCAAATTGGGAGGCTGTCGAATTGGCCTTTATCGAGGAGGTCTATGCAGACCCCGAGTGGAGCGCTAAGCGCATCGCCGCGCACCTGGAGCGCACCACGGCCCAAATTTACTCAGCGGCCAAGATGCTAGGCGTGCAGCGGCCAAAGCGGCGCCTGGACTATGACCGCATCGCTGAGCTAAAGGCTAAGGGCTTGGGTGACGAGGCTATCGCCATGCAGCTGCAATGCAGCAAGGGCGGTGTGCAAGGGGCGCTGCGAGTGCTCAGCGGATCTGCCAAGAAGCGGTTGAGCCGCATCGCGATAGAGCGCACCAATAAACCCTGGAGCGGCGAAGAGCTGGCATTCCTGGCAGAAGTGTATCCAAAGCCCGAATGGTTCGTGCTGCGTATCGCTAAAGAGCTTCGTCGTAGTGAGGCAAGCATTTACCGCAAGGCGCACGATTTAGGGCTTAAAAAGGGAGAGGCGGCGTGAGCAAAGACAAACCCTACGTATCACGCGCCCAAAACCTGCAGGAAGCTATGGCGGCCATCGGACGGCTGCCATCCGTGCTGACGCAGGCTATCCAGCAGTGGGGCCAAGTCGAGATCGTAATCCAGAAGCACGAGCCGAAGCGCAGCCTGGATCAAAACCGCCTGCAGCGCTTGTGGTGCAAGGAAGCCGCCGCGCAAGGCGACTGCGATGCCGAGTGGTATCGCGGTTACTGCAAGTATCACTTCGGCCTCGCCATCCTGTGCCGCGACTCTGACGCCTACCGTGAGGCCTGTAAGCGTGTACTGGGCAGCCTGAGCTATGAGCAGCGCATCGAATTGATGATGGAGCCGCACGATTACCCGGTAACCCGCGCTATGAGCAAGAAGCAGAAAACCGAATACCTGGACCGGTGCTGGCAGCACTTCACAAGCCTGGGTATGCGCCTGACTGATCCAGGGCTGAAAGGGATCAATCCGAACGAATATCGGGAGGTGGCGTGAGCTGGCACAAACACTTGGACACTTCATGGTTCCGCAGTGATTACGCAGCCGCAGCAATGCCTCACGACGAGAATGGGTGCGTGACAGGTAACTACTGGCTGGCTTGGCCGCCATACATCACTGACGACAAAAGCGACCCCGGCAGCCTGGATAAAATTCTACGCCGTCGATTTAAGACGCTTGAGGCGGCAATGGCGCACGTTGATAAAGCATGGCCGCTTGGCGAGGAGACTACGTGATGCTTAAAGCCGTTCGCATCGAATCAAAACACATTCGCAACGCCGCCCGAGGTGAGCAATGCACGCTAGGCATCATTGGCGTCTGCAACGGCAATCCTGAGACAACCGTATTGGCCCATTTGCCGGACGAAAGCCACGGCATGAGCCGTAAGAGCGACGATATTTCCGCAGTGTTCGCTTGCCATGCCTGCCACGACTGCATCGATGGGCGCACTAAGTGGCCGCACGGCGACGCTGGGCCGCGTGAGTGGTATATGCGCCGCGCCCAGACGCGGACGCTTCGCCGCCTGGTGGAGCTAGGCGTTGTGACTATCAAAGGGGTAACGCTATGACCCTATGGAGCATCCCTGCTTTTCTCATCATGGGCACCGCTGCGGTGATTGCCTTCGCCGCTTTCATCTTTAAAGACCTGGACGACATGGGCGAACCCCGCGAGGAGGATCAATGGTAACCGTCTACACCACCGACAACTGCCCGCAGTGCTTTACGACGAAATTGGCACTCAAGAAGCGCGGCATCGTGTTTGAGCATATCGACATTACCGGCAATGCGGCGATGCGGGAAAAGCTCAAGAGCCGCGGCCACCGGTCCATGCCTGTCGTTGTGACAGATACCGACGAGTGGGCGGGGTTTCTGCCGCATAAGATCAATGCCATCGGGGGTGATGAGTGATTGTCGGCATAGACCCAGGTCAGAGCGGCGGGATTGCGTATATCCACGAGTCAGGCGCGGCCTCATTCGCGTATCCGATGCCGGTGGCTGGCAAAGAGATCGACGGGCATACCATTGCAGCGCTACTGCGTGAGTGGCAGCCAAGCGTGGTTTACGTGGAAAAAGTACATTCCATGCCCAAGCAAGGCGTTGCCAGCACGTTCAAGTTCGGCATGGGGTACGGCGTCATTATCGGCATTTGTGACGCCCTAGGGCTGCCTTATCGCCTCGTTACGCCCCAGGCATGGAAAAAACAGGTGCTTGCGGGCACGACTAAAGACAAGGACGCGGCCATCTCATTCGTTCGCCGCGCATATCCGCACGTTAATCTTACGCCAGGCGCTAAGCGCAAGCCCCATGATGGCATGGCTGATGCGCTATGCATTGCTGAATTTGGTCGCCATCTAATGGCTAAGGGGGATGCGTGAGCGCGAAGCTAAGAGATCATCTCGCAGGGCTGTTTAAGGACGCCGAAAAAGTCAGCGATGAACAGCGCGCATACTGGCAGGCTGAAAGCGACCAGATTTTTATGCTTGAGCCTAGCGTGGTGACCAGGTGCCTTACGTGCGGGCACGTCGCCTACATGGCCCGCATGGGCTGCTGTAACCGGGAATGCCCAGACCAGCCAATGGCCATCAATGTCAGCCACTACTACGAGAACTACCAAGGCCAGTTGCTGCGCCCTGGCATTGACTGGGTACCACTTGAGCAGCGACCGCTAACGGAGTGGACGTGATGAAGTGGAGGCTCAAAGACAAGGCCAATGACCGCGCTATCGTCAGCGATTGCGGCAACTACCAGATTAGCCGCTTCACATTGGGTGGCGCGGATCTGTTCACGGTGTACTGCAGCGGAAAAGAGATTGGTGACGCACAGAACGGCAATGAAGCGCGGCGCATTGCAGAAAAGCATAGCAAGGGGGTGGTATGACGTACTTGAGCAGCAATCCGCGCATTGCGTGGGCAATGGCGTTTGAGAGCGGTATTCGCACCCAGGCGGCGGCAGACCTTGAGGAGGCGGGCGCTAAGGTGCAAACCAGCGGCGCTAAGAGCGGTGGCTGCTATGGCGACCACTACACGCCGGTTTATTCCGCTATCAAGCGCATGGAGCGTGAGGAGCCGTTACTGGCTGCTGTGGGGCATTGGCTGAGTCTGGCGGATACGGGCGCGGCTAACCAGCATCTTGACGATGTGGCCGAGGCTGTTTTGGCGCTGTACATCGAGAAAACGCCGGAATGGGCAGGCTATCGCAAGGCCCGCAAAGAGCGAGTGGAGGCGCTTATCCAGGCCCGCATGATGCAGGATCGTAACGACATGGACGGAAGCCGCCCGCTGTGGCAGCCGAAAGAGGTTTGCTTCTACTGCCGGGAGTTTATGGGCGTTAAGATTGTCGCCAAGAATTGGCTGCAGGATGGATGGCACCGCGAGTGGTCAAAGATCGGCGACATTATGGCTTCACTGGAAAGCCAGGCCATGGAGCCGATATACAGGGTGATAAAAGAAACCAACCGGCTGTATAAAAAAGCAGCATAAATCCTTGACCCCCAAATAAGGTTCGGATAAAGTATTAATTACTAAGCTGGACAAATTGCGCTTCACCAGCCCTTGATTCTAAGGCTCGCCCCAACCGGCGGGCCTTTTTGCTTTCCGATCTACCATGCGTAGAAGCGGATACGGCCCCGTTATGCGCGGCCAGTCTTAACACGGCCCCCATCATTGCCTCGGCAGTGCTTGGGGGTTTTTTATTATGCCGCCTCCGGCTATGACCCCGGGCAAACACAGGGCGGCTCCCTTTTCGATCTTGCCGCCCTTCCCTGCGGCTTTTTTATTTCTGAGGTGACCAATGGCTACCAGCCTAAAACAACGGTTGGTGGCCTCGGTCATCGACCGCGAAGGTGGTTACGTATCGCATAAATCTGATCGCGGTGGCCCGACCAATTACGGCATCACCCAGGCCGTGGCGCGTGAGAACGGCTACCACGGCGATATGCGCAACCTTCCCCGCTCCCTGGCGGTAAAAATCTACGAGGCTCGCTACTGGAACAGCATCCGCCTGGATCGTATCGCGCCGATTAGCGCAACGCTTGCCGAGTACCTGTTTGATTTTGGCGTCCACTCTGGCCCAGGTCGTTCAGCCCAAGAGCTGCAGCGCACATTGAACGTGCTCAATAACCGTGGGCGTCTATTCCCTGACCTCAAGGTGGATGGCGCTATCGGGCCCAGCACGCTGAATGCCCTCGCTGACTATCGTAAGCATCGCGGTGGTGCTGGCATCCATGTACTGGCTGAGTCGATCAACGGCGTGCGCATTGCGTTCTGCCGGGGTCTGGCTGAGCGTGACGAGCGGCAAGAAGACTTCGCTTACGGATGGTTCAAGCGGATCGTTAATTTGCGTAACGACGTAGAGAGTGACTACGGCGAGCGCTTAGCTGTTTCGCTCTATTCCGAAATTGATACAGGGGGCGCCTAATGCCATGGCGAAATTCCGGACTGATACAGGAGGTGCTGCTGGCGTTAGGCACGTCAGTGGCAGTCGTTATGGGTCTACTCGCTAAAATCGCACATGAGGTCAAGAGCGGCGAGCGTGAGCGCTTCTTTACGCGCCGCTTGTGGCTTGATGCGCCTGCGCTGGTCGTCATGATCACGATGGCTGCAGGTATCAACGTCTATTTCAACCTGGACGGCTGGCCAGCGGCGGCTATTGCTGGTGTGTGCGGCTGGGCTGGGCCTCGCAGTATTGACCTGTTGTTAATGGCGGCGGCTGATCGCGTGAGGGGTGCGAAGAAATGAACCTGATCCCTGAGTGGCGAGCATCGCACCGAATGTGGTCGGTGCGCCTCGGTATCGTGGCCGCCCTACTCTATGGTCTGCAGCCCGTGCTCCCGCATTGGGAGGGCGTCATCCCCGAATGGGCCTATGCCTTGCTAGCGTCCGCGGTGGCTGTCGCTGGTGTCGTGGCCCGCCTGATCCCCCAGCAACCTGTCGAGCAAGAGCGACGCCGGAGGAAGCCCGATGTTTAGCACGATCTGGAGCAAGGTCGCCGGAGCCCTGGTCGCTGTCATTGGCCTGCTCGGCGCTGCCCTGTTGTACACCAGTGGCCAGCGTGATCGAGCCAAAGAGGCGGCCAGTCGCGCCAAAGCCGAGGCCAAGAGCAAAAGCGCCGTGCTCGAGGCCGAGCGAGCCATTGACCACGCCAGAGCGCAGGCTCGGCAGAAATCAGCGGAGACGCAACGTGAAGCCGATCAACGCCCTGCTGGCAGCCGCCCTACTGGCACTCTGCGCCGTTAGTGGCTGCACCACCACCGAATACATCCACGTCATACCTGAATGCACGCCACCGCCGCAGCCCGCGCTGCCCGAGATCGACCGGGGCGAGCTATGGGACGCACTGGGTGACGACCGTTACCGCGAGCTGGAGCGCTATATCAATGGCGTATGGGCGTTTTCAGACGAGCAAGGCGCGCTGCTGGATTCGTTGTGCGAGTAGACGCCTGTCGGCCTGGGTGCGTGTTCGCTGGATTGTGGGCGCTTTCCTGCTGTCGGCGTACTGGCATCGCAAGTGAAAGCTGTACAAGAGCGGCGAATAATTAGACGCGCTTTTGAATAGGTGCCCAATATCACGGGCAATAATCTACATGAGCTGTACAAGGGTAACGACATGACCAAGAAGGCTGCCAAAGAGGCTGTCGCGCTGACGGCTCGGCAGTCGAGATTTGTTGATGAGTACCTGATTGATTTGAATGCTACCCAGGCGGCAATACGTGCTGGTTATAGCGCAAAAGGAGCAAATGCAACGGCTGCGCGTCTGTTAGCAAACGTTAGCATTCAGGCTGCAATTCAGGAGCGGATGAAAAAGCGTGAGCAGCGTACAGAAATAACGCAGGACCGCGTGCTGCAAGAGCTGGCCCGAATTGGTTTTGCTGACCTTCGCGAAGTATTCACAGATACCGGCAACCTACGCCGACCAGAAGAGTGGTCGGACGCCTTGGGGGCGGCCGTCTCCGCCGTAGAGGTTGTTGTCAGGCCATCGGGCGAATACGACGAAGATGGTCGGCCCGAGGTTGAGCATGTCCACAAGATTAGGCTGTGGGACAAAAACAGCGCTCTAGAGAAGATTGCCCGGCACCTGGGAATGTTTGCCGACACCGGTGTTGGCGACAAGAGCCGCCCAATCCACGTTGAGATAGTTAACCCACATGCCTCAAATTGAACCCTCCTGCCCGCAGTTCGATTACATCACGGCAGAGGAGCCATTCCCGGCAATGGTAGCGGGGTTTGGGGCGGGTAAGACTGAGGCGGCGGTTCTTCGCTCTATTATCGGCAAACTGGCCTACCCGACGCTGAATCGCGGATTCTACGAGCCCACCTACGACCTAGTGCGTATGATCGCCTTCCCGCGCTTTGAGGAGGTGCTGACGCGACTGGATATACCGTACAAGCTCTACAAAACGCCGCTGAACTACATCAGCATCGAGGGCTACAGCAACATCTTCTTCAGGTCGATGGACGCCCCGCAGCGGATTATCGGCTATGAGCATGGCGATGCTGACGTTGACGAGCTGGATACGCTCAAGGCCAAAGATGCCGCCGAGGTATGGCGAAGAATCCTGTCGCGTAATCGCCAGAAGAAGCCCGACGGCAAGCCAAACACAATTGGCACCACGACAACGCCCGAGGGGTTCCGCTTTGTCTACCAAACGTGGAAGCAAAACCCGCGACCCGGCTACCGGATCATCCAGGCGCCTACGGAATCCAATCCTCACCTACCAGAAGGTTACATCGACTCGCTAAGGGCGATATACCCAGAGGCGCTTCTGCAAGCCTACTTGATGGGCGAGTTTGTCAACCTGACTAGCGGCACCGTTTATCACACGTTTAGCCGCGAGCTAAATGCCAGCGACGCAGTGGAGCAGCGTGGCGAGCATCTTCATGTAGGCATGGACTTCAACGTCCAGGCCATGAGCGCCGTGATCCACGTTATCCGCGACGGTGACCCGATTGCTGTTGGTGAGCTAACTGGCGTGCTGGACACACCCGCCATGATTGAGCTGCTAAAGGCTCGCTATCCAGAGCATAAGCTGACGATTTACCCCGATGCTTCTGGTAAGGGACGCAAGACAGTAGACGCATCGACAAATGATCTCGCACTGCTTAGGCAGGCTGGCTTTTCGGTGCAGGTTGATAACGCCAACCCAAGTGTTCGTGACCGCGTGCTAGCCATGTGCTCCGCGTTCAGCAACGCCAAGGGTGAGCGCCGCTATCGCGTTAACGTTAAGCGGTGCCCTGAGTACACGTCCTGCCTGGAGCAACAGGCTTACGACAAGCACGGCGCGCCGGATAAAACGCAAGGCTTGGACCACGCGCCCGATGCGGCTGGCTACTTTGTTCACCGCATGTTCCCCATCCACAAGCCACGTGCTGGCATGAAACGAATCGGAGGCCTCGGATAATGGCGGTCACATCGCAAAAACCGCAATTTACCGCCATGATTGACGAATGGCAGGAAATGGAAGATGCCCTTATCGGGCCGCGTGCCATCCTGGAAGGCGGCATTACCTACCTGCCCAAAACCTCGGGCATGATTGAGGCCGAATCCCTAGCGGCAACGGATAACAGCCCGCTAACGGTCGAGCAGGCTAAGCAGCTCTACCTCGCGTACAAGCGACGCGCCGAATATCCGCTGTGGGTGAAAGACTCGCTTCGCACGATGATCGGCTTGGTATCTCGGCAAGAGCCGGAGATTGTGCTGCCGGATCGCATGAAGGCGCTGGAGCATGAGGCTACCTGTGATGGCTTTGGCCTAAAGCAGCTCTACCTCCGCATCGTCTCTGATTTGCTGACCAAGGGCCGCAAGCCGCTATTGGCTGAGTTCGACGACGCAGGCAATCCCTACATCGCCACCTACACCGCCGAAACAGCCCCCAATTGGCTCACATCGAACGTTGGCGGTCGCCAAGACCTAACGCTAGTGGTGTTCAGCGAGAAGCGCCTCAAGGAAGGCGGCGGCGCTGATGAGTTCAAGCCCGAATATGAGACGGTCTATCGCGTACTGGACTTGATCGACAACCGGTACCGGGTGCGCATCCTCAATGAAGCGGGAAATCCAATTGAAGCAGAGGAGTACCCCGGCTTAGTGGGTGGCAGCCAATCAACACCACTGAACTTCATCCCGGTCGTGTTCGCTGGCAGCACTGACAACAATCCCGACGTTGACGAGACCCCGCTGCAAACGATGGCCAAGGCGGCGCTGAAGTATTACCAGCTCAGTGCCGACTACTACGCCGCGCTCCACTACACGGCTCACCCGCAGCCGTGGATTAGCGGCATGGGTGCAGACGACGATATCCGCGTCACCGGCCCGATGGCGGCCTGGATGCTGCCCAAGGATGCCCAGGCCGGTTATCTTGAGTTCCAGGGCGCAGGCATCGAGGCGTTGCGCAAGGCTATGCAGGATCAGCAGAACGCCGCCGCTGAGTCAGGCGCTAAGGTGATCGACATTGGTGGTCAGGAGTCAGGCGAGGCGCGTAAGGCTCGACAGGCAGATCAGCACAGCGCTTTGTATTCGGTGTGCATCACTGCGGCTGAGGCTGTGGAGCAGCAATTAAAATACATTGCCTACTGGATGGGGATTGATCCCGATTTAGTGACGTTCAAAGTTGAGCCTGAATTCTCAGTGCAGGAAGTGGACGCGGCTATGCTCCAGGTGGTCTCGAATATCGTTCTGTCTGGCGATGCGCCAAGGGCGGTGCTGTATGACGCGCTACGGAAGATTGGCCTAACCGACCTTGCTGACGATCAGCTCGACATAATGAGAGAAGGCGGTGAGGTGATGCCGCGTCTTGAGGATGCCTAATGCCAAACGACCGCGAATCACGGCGCATTGCTCAGGAAGTCGTGGTCGAGGCTATCACCACGCACACGGTGTGGTTGCATCGTGCTAGCAGCGCCCAAGTTAACCGCATGGTGGCTGAATTTGATGAGCTAGCGGGAGAGTTGGCCGCCAAGCTTGCCGAGCGCCTGGATAACCTAGCGCCTGCCGAACTTGCCGCGTTTAGCCGTGGGCGATACACGACCGACCGGCTTAAAGGTCTGCGCAACCTGATTGACCAATGGGCTGAGTCGCTAGCAACGGCGGTCACCGCTGAAAATGCCAAGTCGCTCGAAGAGCTGGCCGGTTATGAGGCTGGCTTTGCTCGCAGCTTGGTAGCCGATGCCGTTACCGGTGCGGTAGCCGCTGCCCCTGCCGCCGCTGCTGTGTATGAGTCGGCCATGCAGCAGCCAGTGCTAGGCCAGATGGTTGAAGATATGTTTGACGAGGTGCCTAGGCGTACCCGCAACATCGTTTACAGCCAGATCAGGCAAGGCATTAGCAACGGCAATACGAATCAGCAGATCATTCGAGCGCTGCGCGGCACCAAGGCGCTCAAGTACAAGGATGGCGCGCTGAACTGGACGCGCAACGAGATTGATAACTTAGTTCGCACCAGCCGTGGGCATGTCAGCAATGTGGCGTACGAATCGACCTATGAAGCGCTTGGTGTTGAAGAAGTCGTTGACGTGGCCACGATTGATTTTAGGGTCACAAAATATTGTGCTTCGATAGATGGCCGTAGGCACAAGGTCGGTACCGCTCACCCCAGGCCCCCGTATCATTATCGTTGTCGCACAGTCCAGGCCCCGTCGTTCGGTGCCAATATCATGGGCCAGCGGCCCTACGTCAAAGCATTCAAGCCAGTTAGCCAGATACCCAAAGATCAGCGTCCCGAAGATATGATTGGGCAGGTATCGGCAAACACCAAGTGGCCGCAATGGTTCGCACGGCAACCGGCCAGCTTGCAGCGTGAATGGCTTGGCCCTACCCGCTACGAGCTTTACAAGAAAGGCGGCTACAAAATTGAGCGGTTCAGCGACCCGCTTGGCGGTGAGCTGACGATTGCCGAGCTGCGCGCTCGCGACCGTGAAACGTTTGAAAGGCTGTTCGCCGACGCTGCATAGGTTAAGCTGAGGCAATGACACCCTGCGATGCGCAATTTCACACTTGGTGGCAATGCTGGCAGCGGCAACAAGCGGGCATTGCTACCTTTCACGACCTGATCATCATGAAGATGACTTGGGAGCTGAGCATGGCCATGCAGCGCAAGCTTGGCGCGCTGGATGACTAGTGGCTTGATAAGGGTGATAGTTTAGAGTACGGTTTCTGCTACGTGTGGTTTTGGTGCCCGACCAGATCACCGACGCTATTCAACGCCCTGGCTTATTGCCGGGGCGTTTTCGTATGCGGTGTAAAAAGTGCCAAAAAACGGCCAAAATCGGCGTTTAAATTGCTCCAGATATAAATATTGGTAGTGAAGAATGGTCTTCACTGTCATTAATTATCGGAGAAAAAAATGACGCCAATCCAAATCATACGTATCAATCATCCCGCCGCAGGCTTCGTAATTCATCTTGAGCAACTATCTTGCAGCAATATCAAGGCCCACCTTTTCGACTCGAGGTTCCCCACCTTTCCTGAAACCGTGTTCGCCAGCAGCCTAGAATCCGCGCTTGTAGGGTGCTGCAAGCTTATTCGAACCCAGCGGCATCGCGAAGCGCACTGCATCAGGCTCTATAAAGATCCAGATATGCTCACCAACGAGTTGATTCTATCGGTGCTCAGCCGCTACATGATGTGGTCTCGCGACGTGCGATACGTTTAACCACCCTGCCCGCCTTCGAGCGGGCATTTTCATATCAGCCCTGGCATTCGCCGGGGCTTTTTTGTAGCCGATGGAGGCGAAATGGATCAATTCACAGACCTTGAGCTACTGGCCGAGTTATTACGCCGCAACAGTGACCGATTAGCAGGCTCTCCAGTGAAACGCACCTACGTCACGCCGCACACTGATCTATGCATTGGCATCGGCCCTGATCACACCGCGAGCATCACGCTTGATAACGACGCGCTTGAAGAGCTTCGGCGCCTCACGTAACCCCAGCTCTTTCTAACAGGCTGCCCTCGGGCGGCCTTTTTTGTTTCCGCTTCCCGGTGAGACGCCGGGCAGCATCCACCAGCCCGAGACGGGCGAATCAAACGAGAGGTTTGATCTCATGGCATTACCCTTTGAAGTCGACAGCCTGGATAACATTCCTGAAACGGTGCGTGACCAATACGTTGAGGCCGAAGGCGGTAAGTTTCGCCTCGACCTGGATGGTTACGAAGACCCTACGGGCTTGAAGTCGGCCCTGGAAAAAGAGCGCAGCGAGAAGAAGGAGCGCGACCGTCAGCTACGCGAGATGCAAAAGCAATTCGACGGCATCGACCCGGAAAAAACTCGCGAAATGCTCTCGCGCCTGGAGCAGGACGAAGAGGCCAAGCTGATTGCAGAAGGCAAGATGGATGAAGTCATCCAACAGCGCACCGAACGCATGCGGGCCGACTATGACCGCAAGCTGACCGACGCGCAAAAGGAGGCAGAAGCCGCAAAGACGTTTGCCGGAAAATTCCGGTCTCGCGTTCTGAGCGACGAAATCCGCAGCGCGGCCGCCAAGGTCGGCATCGTGGATACCGCTGTCACTGACGCCGTTTATCGAGCCAAAGACCTGTTTGAAGTAGACGACGAAGGCAATGTCGTACCCACCGAGGCGGCTGGTCTTGATGCCAGCGGCAAACCCTTAACCCCTGAATCATGGCTGGAATCAATGCGCGACAGCGCGTCTCACTGGTTCCCAACGCCCAAGGGCGGCCAAGCACCTGGTAATGATGGCAAAGGCGGCGGCCAGAAGCGGTCTGCAATGACTGCCGAGCAAAAGCACGCCTACATCCAGAAGCACGGCCAGCAAGCCTATCTGCGACTTCCTGCTTGAGGTAATTTCACATGGCAACAACCGTCAACTCTGACCTGATCATCTACAACGATCTGGCGCAGACCGCTTACTTGGAGCGCATCCAAGAGGTGTTTGAAGTATTCAACGCCGCTTCCCAGGGCGCGATCATTCTAGACTCCGAGTTGATCGAAGGCGACCTGCGCAAGCGCGCCTTCTACAAAATCGGCGGCTCCATTCAGCACCGCAACGTCAACTCTACCGCCACGGTCAGCGGCATCAAGATTGGCGCTGGTGAAATGACCGACATTAAAGTGCCGTTCAAGTACGGTCCCTACGAAACTACTGAGGAAGCTTTCAAGCGCCGTGCGCGCTCGCCTGAAGAGTTCTCCATGCTGGTCGGCCAAGACTACGCTGACGCGGTCATGGTCGGTCGTGTTGAGTACGCAATGGCCGCTCTAGAGGCCTCAATTGGCAGCAACAGCGCTATGTCGGTCGCTGGCTCATTTGCTGTCGACGGTAAAAAAGTGCTTACCAAGGGTCTGCGCACGCTGGGCGACCGCTTTGGTCGTGTCGCTATCTGGGTAATGGATTCCGCCACCTACTTCGACTTGGTGGATCAGTCTATCGCCGACAAGATTTACGGTGAGACAGACGTAGTGATCTACGGCGGACAACCCGGCACTATGGGTAAGCCTGTCCTAGTGACGGATATGTGCCCTGCCGACACCATCTTCGGCCTCCAGTCCGGCTCTGTCAGCATCACCGAGTCTCAGGCGCCCGGCTTCCGCTCCTACCTTATCGATAACCAAGAAAACTTGGCGATGGGCTTCCGCGCTGAGGGTACGTTCAACGTTGGGCTGATGGGCTACAGCTGGACCGGCTCCGAAAACCCCAACCTTGCGGCTATCGGCACCGGTGGCAACTGGACGAAGTACGCCACCAGCAACAAGAACACTGCCGGTTTCTTGATCAGCACGGCCGATGCTTCTGGCTCCGGCTCTGCGTCCGCTTCTGGCTCTGGCTCCTAAACCACTCTCGGGATAAATCATGCGAGTTCTTATCTACTCTCAGTCAGTGCTGGCAACGGCACTGGCCGGGGCTCTGTCTGCCATGGGTCACCGCATTGAAATGCGCAACCCGCGCTATTGGCGCGGAGAGATTGAGCCGTGTGATTTCCTGGTGGTGGGTGGTATGCGTGCAGGCCGTCGCATTGTGACGGCCTACGATCAACCGGCGCTGGTAGTCGATTGGGGCTACCTGCATCGGGTGAATAACCACGATGAAGTGCACAGCGGTCATTGGCAAGTGGGAATTGGCAATCTTAACCGGTTGCCGCCCTTCCCTTGCCCAACCGACCGCTTTGACTCCCTCGGCCTGGAAATTGCCGCAAAAGGTGGCGATGCCGAGGGCTATATTCTGCTCATCGGGCAAATGCCCGGTGACGCTGCCCATGCTGGCGTGAACCACGAGGCATGGCTGAAAGAACAGGTCGAGCGTTACGGCGCTGACAATATTCTCTATCGCCCGCACCCACGTGGCGGCGTTGATTTGAAAGGCGTAGAGCGTGACACAGGCTCTCTAAGCGACGCGCTTGAAGGCGCAAGGCTGGTGGTCACCTACAACAGCAACGCAGGCCATGAGGCATTGATGGCTGGCGTGCCGTTGGTCTGCGACCTATCAGCGGCCTATGCCGAGCTATCCGGCGAGCAATTGCCTAGCCTGGATGATCGTCGCGCCTACTTCGCTCGCGTGGCATACGGTCAATGGCTGGCCAGTGAAGCCGAGCAGTGCGCGGCGTTCATTATCGACCATCTGCTAACCGGTGAAGGCTTTGAGGGTGTAGGCGATGCCAGTGAGCCGCGAGGCGATAGCGAGCCATCACGCCGTGACTTCCTGCTAGACGAGATCGAACGACTCGGCGGCAAGCGCCCTGGGGCACGGAGCAAAGATGACACGCTTGAGCAGCGTTATGCCGAGTTAATCAACGCTGAGCATGGCGGTGACCAATGAATGCCGAGATAGCGTTTCGCAAGCTGTTGAGCATGGAGTTCTCGACAGTGCTGGACGTCGGCTCCGGCGCTGGCGAGCATGCCCGCGCAATGCGTGAGGCAGGCAAGCAGGTAACGACCATCGCTTACACAGGCGAGGCCGATATCATTGGCGACTACTGCGAAACCGATGTAGGTCAGTTTGACGCCATTTGGGCTAGCCATGTGCTGGAGCATCAGCCCGACCCGGGCAAGTTCCTACGCAAATGTTACGCCGACCTTAACGATAACGGCATCCTGGCGGTCACCGTGCCACCGATGAAGCCGGAGATTGTGGGCGGTCACCTCACGCTATGGAATGCAGGCCTGCTGCTCTACAGCTTGATCCTGGCGAGCTTTGACTGCTCACAGGCAATGGCCAAGACCTACGGCTATAACGTGAGTGTCATTGTCCGGAAGCGGCCAGCCGATTTGCCTGACTTGCACATGGACCGGGGCGACATTGAGCGCTTGGCCCACCTTTTCCCCATGCCAGTGAAGCAAGGCTTTAACGGCAACATCGCATCGATCAACTGGAGCTAGCGAAATGACCATCTATGTGACAGTTGAAGACGTGGATTTAGCGCTGGGTGATGCCTGGGCACAGGAAGCAGCAAAGCCTAGTGCTGTGATGCAAGCCAATGACTGGCTCACCAGCCGAAACATACCTGCCGACATTGACGACGACCGCATTGTTCGCGCCGGTGCTTATCTCGCCAAGATGGCAGCGGCAGGCACTTTGTACGCCGATACCCGGGGCGACGTGAAGCGCAAGCGGGTGAAAGCCGATAGCGTCGAGTCCGAAACCGAGTACGCCGATGGCTCCCGCGCTGTTCTTGGCGATATGGCCTACGTGACCGACCTGCTCAAGCCGTGGCTGAACCCGTTCGGCTCCCGCGTTCGCGTTTTATCGAGGCTTTGACATGGGACTACGTGAAGACTTACAAGCCGACATTGCCGAGGCATTTGATGACGTCGACGGCTTGGCCGACGCAGTGACAGCCTTCAGTTGTACGCGCGAAGTGGTGACCGGTGACTATGATGCCGAGACCGGCACCACGCCCCAAACCACCATCGGCTACCAGGGGCGCGGCGTGTTCGGCGGCTTCCGCCAGTTCGAGATCGATGGCAGCCGCATTCTGGCCACCGATACCAAGATCACGGCCCTGCAGAACGAAATCTGGCGGGTCGAGAATGGCGAGGTCACAAATACGCCGGAAGTGCCGCAGGTTGATGATGTGATCAACGGCCTCACAGTGCTTGACGTCCGAAAGGATCCTGCAGACGCCGCCTGGATCATCCAGGCTCGGAGGACGTAATGGCTAAGGGTGGCTGGTCCATGCCGCTCGGCGGCTTCATTCAGGAAGTAGAAAGCCAGCTCAGCAAACAAGGCGCTGAAATGGTGCTCTACGCCCTGCAGCAACTGATCATTCATTCCCCCGTCGATGAAGGCGCCTACCGTGGCTCCCACTTTCTGACGATCGATGACGTCGACCATGAAAAGGTGCCTCATTACGGGCCCGATGAATCAATGCGCGAAGCCGAGCGGATCCTGGCGACCAATCCCTCACCGTTCAAGCTGGTCACCATTCAGACGAACATCCCGTATGGCGAGCGCATCGAGGACGGTTGGTCTGGGCAAGCGCCGTATGGCGTTTACTCCATCGCCTACAACAACACGCGGGAGCGCTACGGACGATGAATCCAACGTTTGAAGGCATCCGGCTGGCCATTGAGCGCCGACTGGCGAGCTGGGACGGCGTCCCCGTGGAATATGACGGCGCGCCACAAACGCTAGAGCTGAAGACGGCGATCACCACTAAACAAAGCTGGGTGCGGTGCACGATTCAGCATGGTGACAGCTTTACGGCAGGCATTGGCAGCAGCCCATGCGTTCGGCGTACTGGCCTAATTCAGTTTCAAGTATTTACTGACCGGCTCAAGGGTTCCCGCCCTGCTGCTCTGCTGGCCGACTCGCTGGCCGCTCACTTCGAGTATCACCAGGATGGACAGTTCGAGACGCAGGCCGCCAGCGTTAAGCGCATAGGCGACTCCGATGGCTGGTACATGTATCGGGTGAGCCTGCCTTTCCGAATGGGCTAGCCCGCAAACCCGCACCACCCCAACCGCCTTCGTGGCGGTTTTTTTGTAACTCCACCACGAGGTAAAACCCAATGTCTGAAAGCAATCGCGTCAGAATCGCGTATCGCGTAGCGGGCAGCACAGACCCCTGGAAGATCATCCGCCGAACCAATGACGCGCTAACAGCGGGCACTGAGGTTCAGCGCTCCGATGAAGTGCGCTCCGACCGTCAGCGCTCAGGCCAAAAAGTCACGACGATTACCGCGGGCGGCACCGTGGACTTTGAAATGTCCGCCGGTTCGTTTGATGACTTCCTGGCGGCTGCGCTCTGCACCGACTGGACAGCAGATGTCCTGACCGTTGGTACCACAACCAAGCGGTTCGACATTTTGAAAAGCTACCTGGCTGACGATGAGCACATCATGTTCAGCGATATGGAGGTGGGCCAGCTTTCTCTAAGCGCCCAGTCCGGGCAGAAAATCACCGGCCAAATCACCTTCATGGGCCGCGCCGTGGATGATGACTATGACGTGACTGGCGCCACATTCACCGATGCCACGACCAGCATTATCTTCGATGCGTCCAGCAACCTGAATGGCATTACGGTGGATGGATCAGCGTTGACCAATACGTGCTTCAAGGCACTGGATATCACGATCAACAACAACCATCAGACCGACCAGTGCATTGGTTTCCAGTTCCAGAACCATTTCAAAGGCTCTTGCGATATCACCACCAGCAGCACCATCCGCATGGCGTCGTCAGCACTGGATCTTTGGCGCAACTCTATCGCCAACGTGCCGGTTGAGCTGGCCTTCACCATGGGTGCTGATGGCTACACCTATGACTTCGCGCTTGGGCACGTTGACCTATCCACTGAGCCGCCTTCTGGTGCGCTCGACGCCATTCTCGACATGAGCGTGGAAGGCACGGCGGCCGTAGCCAGCGATGGCCAGATGATTACCATCACCCGCACCGTGCCGGTCGCCCCCTAACCCGTTTGGCCCCTAAGCGTGCCCGTCTGTCGCGTGGCGGGGCCTCTTTTCTTCCAACAGACACCACAGACTGAGAGGAAAGCATCATGGGCTACAAATTTAACCGCTTCGATCAAGAAAAAATCACTGATGGCGAATGGACCGAGTTTGAAGGCGGTCGGTTCAAGATCGCAAAGAGCGGCAACACAGTCCACTTGGAGGCGAGCGAGCGCATTTCCAAAGAGCTGAACAAGAAATACCCGGAAGGTGACGTCCCGATCATGGAGCGCCTGCGCGCCACGGCTCGCGAATGGGCAGAGGGCGTATTGCGCGACTGGGAGGATATGGAAGCCGCTGACGGTAGCAACGTCCCCTACTCCATCGAAAACGCTACCACGCTGCTAATGAACGATGAACCGCTGTTCAATGCCGTGCGCCGCAAATCGCGTGATATGGCTCGCTTTGAGCAGGAGCATATCGAGTCTCAAGCAAAAAAGCCGCGCACTTCATCTCCTGGCAAGGCCGCTTCCAGCGAGTAGGTCAGACCTACGAACAGGCGGTTGAGGAATATCGGCGCGACTGTGAGTTTCTGGGCGTTGAGTTCGACGCACCTGAACTGGATAACAGGACAAGCTTCTGGATGCGCGCATTCTCGCTTTGCAACCGGGAGCGCCCTGTCACCATGGGCGGCATCGCGCAGATACCGCCCTCTAGCATGTTCTATCTATCCGACCGGCTACGATGGCCTTGCGATGACGAAGAGCTGCTAGAGGTGATTAGCCGCATGGATAACGCCTACCGCGAACTACACGAATCAAAGCAGCAACACCAAGCCGCCCACTGAGGCGGCTTTTTCGTATGCGCCATGCCCGGCGCGATCACCAGGGCCTCAACAGAAATGAGCTTCGGAGAGCTACGGCTAGCTCTGGGGCTGTAGTTCTGGGCAACGAGGCTCATTTCTAATGAGGAATAACATCATGTCAAACGTGGTTAAGCTAACCCCTGAAAGTGTTCCGGCATTCAAGTACCACGGAAAGCCGGTTGTTACATCAGGAATGCTCGCCCGACTCTATGGGGCGACGGAAAGCCAAATTCGCAAAAACCACAGCCGAAACAAGTCCCGCTTCATTGAGGGAAAGCACTATTACAAGGTTGATGGGAAAGAGCTTTCTGATTTGCGAGTGTCTTTAAGACACTCACAAATTTCGCTCAAGGCGCGGTCTGTCATCCTCTGGACGCAGCGCGGCGCCGCACGTCACGCCAAGATGCTGGAAACGAATAAAGCGTGGGATGTTTTCGAGGCGCTAGAGGATAACTACTTCGCCTCGCCGCTGGAGCGCTTACAAGAAGCAGTTGAAGCGCTCAAGACTCAAGATGAGCGCGGCAGCCGCGCAGGCCGAGAGCTTAACCGTCACAAACATGTTCGCCCACAGTATGCCAACGAGGTTGAGCGCCGATTTCAGGAAGTGCAGATGTCGTTACCGCACATTGGGGGAAGGGGCATCTAGGCGCTGGCAGACAAGAAGGCCGCAGTCTCGTCCATTAGCGCTGGGAAAATCGTCCGCTGTAAGCAAGCGAGCGCTACTGGAGGGAGCGCATGCAGTTATGCTTGCCACTGGCCTAACGCGAAGCGGCGCGCGTGCGAAACCGCAAGCCATAAAAATACACACCAGCACAGGTTGTAATCACTCCTTTCAGCCCCTATTCTCAACGCAAAAGCGCATCGTGATACCTCTGAATGACACGACTGCGTAAAGGGGAGGATATACACATATGGCTAACGTATTGAATATTGCCAACTATTTATTGGCTAAAGCCGCCGCATCAGAAGGCGAACGTGCAAAGCTTTCTAATCTCAAGCTGCAAAAGCTTTTGTATTATGTGCAGGGCTTTCATGCCGTTCTACTAAAGCGCCCGGCTTTCGATGACAGAATCGAAGCTTGGATGCATGGCCCTGTCATACCAACGGTTTACCACCATTATAAAGATCATGGAAATGCGCAGATCCCGGCCATCATGCCTCTTGAAGAGGTAGAGATAGATGAGGAAACCGCAGAGCTGGTTGATGAGGTTTTCAATGTGTACGCTCAGCACTCAGCTTGGCACCTACGCAATCTGACCCATGAAGAAGATCCTTGGATCAATCGCTTCGATGCCAACAGCGGATCAAGCGAAATTAAACTAGAAGACCTTGAGGCGTTTTTCCCTAGCCTATTGGAATAATGCTTCATGGCAAAGATCAAAAACAGGAACAAGCCTACTGGCAAAGGTGTGGCAGAGCGCTCTCCTGAAAAGCGTTCTGTTGACGCTATGACGCCTTGGTTTTGCTTCGCCAACCTGCGTCCTAGCCACTGCATTTCTCAGTGCACCAGAGACGAGCGTTCAGCCCTTGCAGAAACGCTAAGAAAGTTGAGCAGCTTGACTTGGCGAGAGCTTCGAGCAGCGCCTCGTCATGGGCTTGGCTATGAAAAAATTGGCCGCAGCTCATTTCAAGCCCCCATACCCCCTGCAATCACGGAAGACGTCGAGCTCTTGGCTTTTCGCTTCAATGGGAAAGCACCTATCGTAGGATATAGGCTTGATCGCGTATTCCATGTTGTATGGGTGGATCGCGCTTTTGACGTCTACAAGCACGGGTAACACAATCTCATAAATCTGCGCATAGCCCTCCTCCCCTTGTCGATTAGTCCATGACGATAGTAATCTGCAAGCTGAGGATCAAAAAATACGCTACGCTGTCGAATAAACTATAACGCTGAGCGCTGATGCCATCGCCCCTATGCGGGGAGGAGACCATGAACATAGAACAGCTTCTTGATCGCCTGAATCGAGATGACCGCCTCAAAAAGGCGGAAGAAAATTTCGACAGAGCTGCTGAGCAAATACAGCAGGCGACAAAGCGCATGGAGCAGAAGCGTAAAGAGTTCAATAGGGATAAGAAGAATGGAGCAAGAAACTCAGGGCATCGATTCACTCTTTGATTATTTTTATCTTGATGGTGATCGAATCAACCACTGGCTTGCCCAGCTTGACCAGGATGGTGTTCTAAACAGCCTGAGCTCAAAGAGCTCAAAAACCGAAGGCAGCGCGAGCAATGCTGGCTTTAAGGCTGGTTTAGAGGGAGGTCTGGCCAGCACCGAATCTTTCCAAGATGCTATTGAGCGCACGTACAGTTCCGAGTGGTCAAGACCTTTGATGTTGCTAGACCTTCTTAGCCGTGAAGGGATGATCCATAAGGACATCAATTCCTGCCCTATTGGCTCCCTGGTGCAGACCTCTGGCAGTGTTCAGCTTTTTGATATCAGTTTCATCCAATCCGGTATCGACGTTTTCAAGCGCATGGCCTTGGCAGATAAGGGTATTAATAGCGGAAAGCCAAAGGGCAGCCAAAAACGCACTCATCAGAGCGAAATCGATCATTTGGACATGATCGGAGAAATGATCAAGATTCTCCCCAACAACCCCCAAATCTATATAAAAGATTCGAACAAACAGGTCATTTGGTCTGCTCTTGAGCAAAGGCACATGCGCGTAAACCCGACATCCCTTTCTCTTTCGAATGGTGCGTTCTTGAGCGGGGAGTGGCATGCGATCGGCATTCTGGATGGCCATAAAGATGATGACTTAATTCCTCCGCCAACTCCGTTTGCCACAAGCGACCTGTCCAACTCTATTTGCCATATGCTACAGGCTTTAAAAACGGGTATTGGCCGAGGGGCAGGTACTTTCTCAATGACGCCTTTGGTAATTTTCAGGGCTATTCAGCCAATGGGTGAAAAATAAAAAGGGGGAAGGATGAGACTATTAGCAGTCGCAGCGCTGGCGGGATGAATAAGCCCCGCCGAAGCGGGGCTTGAAGTAGAGGTTGCTGAAGAATTTAAGCTCAAGTGTGATGAATTTCATGCGGCCACCTTCTGGTTATCAATGCTCCGCCAGTAGTCGTATATGCCTTCCATTAACGGGCCTAGGGTCATGATTGAGTTTCTCAACCAGAGATGAGCCTGCATTAACACCAAGCTGTCGTGATCCAGTTCACAGGCCGTGGATAGCGAATGCTCAGCAAGCTCAAAAGCACAGGAGGCGTAGTCTTCAAGCAGCTCGCCTATATCGGCTTCGTTGTGTTTGCCAGCAAACCACACAGCGATGCGCTGACGCAGCGCCAAAGGCATTGTCGTGCTGCCAAGCTGTTTATTAGGCTGCTCAATTAGCCCTGCCACAATACGCAATGCTTGAGCGCCACAGGCTATGTCACGACCGCAGGACTTGGCGATAGCAGCGAATGAAGCGCCCTCTTTGCGAGCGCCTAGTTCCAAAAGCTGAGAGATGGCGTCTAGGGATTCGGCTTGCTCAACGAGGTTGTGGGCTAGGTTTCTCATGCTGCATCCTCCCGTCCAAAAAGCTCTGACAGATCGACGCCGTAGCACTCGAGCCAAGCTTGCGCAGGCCAAGCGACCACTTCGCCATAGCGCGGGCATGGCACTTTGCTTGGCGTTACGCCGTTGTCCGTGCACCACTTTTTTAGAGGCCGGAAGCCTTGGCCGCCGAATTTCTTGCTCATCGCTTTTTCCACGGCGGTCATGGTGGCTTCTGTAGCATTGCGGCCTAGCTCTTGCTCCAGCTTCTGCATTTTGCGAGAAGCGGCAGATAGCTTGCCCATTACCGAGGCTTCGCGGCTGCTGCTAATTTGGGCCTTGGTGGCAATCGCTTGGTCGCGTTCAGATTCGGCAGCAATACGGGCCTGCTCTGACTCAAGAGCGATTTGTAAAATTTCCATGCGGGAGAGTTGAGCTGGCTTAGCGGTCTGCCCTTCTAGCTCCTGCCAGCGATCAACAAGGCGAGCGGTGAATTCGGGACATAGCTGGGCGACAACAACGTAGCTATCGCGCTTACCCTTTTCGCCTTCGAAAACATAATAGGTGCTCGGACGACCGCTTGTAGGCTTTTCCACCAACGGTGGTAAAGTGATAACGGCGCGGGTTGCGAGGCGTTCCACTGCCCGCTTAACGCTGTCATGGCGAGCCTCGACAAGTTCGGAAATTTCCAAACTGGTCATGCTGGCGGCGGAAGAATCTGGATTTGAATGAAGCACAGTGTTAGTATTCATTTGATATCACCTTTCTTAAGCGGTTTGCGTGATTTTGAGACCCTGGCGACCCCCATCGCCGGGGTTTCTTCATTTTTGCGCTTGCATGGCATTATATTTCTCCTCTCTCCAAGCCATGCCCTGCTCGATCAGCAGGCCCATTTCAGCGCTAACGGTGCGCCGATTCTCGTCTGCAAGCTTCTTTACCTTGTTGCCAATCTCTTCGTGCAAGCGAAGGGAGTAAGCTTTTTTGTGGTCGTTCATAGTTACCTCCGGTGTGTTTGTATACGTAGATTAGAAGCATAAATAATTTGTTGCAAGCAAAATCTGCACATAAACACAAATTGTGCTCGTTGACGCTAGCAACAATGCCGTAAATACTTGCCTTTACAGTGTTTACGGGGCAGTAGATATGGCGACTAAGAAAGCAACGAACAAATCTAGCAACCCGACCATTAGTGTCTCGTTGCGAATCGATCCAAAAACTAAGTATCTTATTGATTTGCTTGCAAGAGATCAGAAGCGAACAATAACGGGTGTGATCGAATGGGCGATTGAGCGAGCGGCGGCTCAAGTGCAGTTTGATCAGAATAGCGGTACTTATTACAACGATATGATTGATGAGCTTTGGTCAACAGACGAGGCCACCCGACTCACCGCTCTAGCACTGCATAAGCCTTCCTTGCTTGATTACGATCAGATGCGAATTTGGGAGACTGTGAAAGCATCGCCTGACTTATGGCGATCGGGTTATATGCCCTCGCCTAACCTGCCGATTCATGCGCATGCCCTGGAGGTAGGCATTATCAGGCGATACTGGGATTCAATAGTTGAGCATGTAGACCAATTCAGGCACAGCCCAGCAGTAAAACCCTTTGTGCTAACAAGCGAGCAAAAAAAAGAAGCGGGTATTAGTGATAGCAACTTCGATGATTTTCCCGATGAGCTGCCGTTCTGAGGTGATGTTTTCAGTGGTTCCCGACACCCCAAACTAGCGCCGCCCTCCCCTGGTGCGCTAATCTAAGGTAACAACCCCGCTCAATCGGAGGCTTACATGGAGATGGCTAGACTTGGCTCAGCGCTCGCGAGCATCGTCAGCATCACGCCGCCACGTCGGCGCAAAATTGAACCTATCCCACTGCTGGAGACAGGTTACGAAGGCCGCACGGATCAGGAAGCGCTGTGGAGCGACTTCATGGCGGTGGGCACGGATATGCGCGTGGCGATGAGGAAGCATGAGCAATCAATCATCAGGGAATGACCTTTCCGAGCAGATGAGGCAGCAGCACCGGCTTCTTTTGTCGCAACATACCGTCACTAAATCCTCTAGTCCTATCCCCTCGGCACAAGAGATCGAGCACTATGAGCGTGCCTTTCCTGGCTCCGCTGAACGCATCTTTGGTATGGCTGAGAAGGAGCAGGCGCATCGACACGAGCGCGAAAAAGAGCAGCAAGACATCAATACGAAGGCCATGAAGGCCAATATCGAGACTGCTGAAGCTAACGCGAGAGCGCAGGACGCCGCCAACGGCGAAATCCGCCGGGGTCAATGGATGGCTTTCATCTTGTCGCTCGGCTATCTCGCTGCAACCGTCTATCTGGCTACCGAGGGTATGGAGATCGTGGCTTCTGCCATGACGCTTGGCGGGGTGGCCGCAATAGCTGCCGTATTTATACGCACGCGCAGCCATGCGGCGCAGAAAGAGAGCAAAAACAAAGAAGAGTCTGAGCAAGGATAATAAGGGGGGGAGGATGACGGACCATCTAGGGGAAGCGGCTAAGGCGAAGCATGCATCCAAGCAAGCAGTTCGCGAAAAGCGTTATAACGATGCATGGACCCACCTTCAAAGCCAGCAAGATGAATGGACTACTAGCGCGACTCAGCGTGGGTTTACTCCTCAGCAGCTTCTGAATCTTCTCTCTCCTATTTGGGTAGACCGCGCAAACATTCATCGCCTCGAAGGTAATCATAGAGATGCTTTAGCAACCATCATGTATGCCGTAGCATCTACCAACAGGCCTACGAAGGCTGATGCTGCCAAGGTTTCATCATACTTCAAGCGCTGCAAGTTCAAGGCCGCGAAAGAGCCAGACCTTAAGCGGGCCATGAGCGCTATCAAGCGCGACCCTGATATTCGGCTAGCTCAAGAATGCGTGAGGGAATGGCAATGATGCGGATGATTTTGGTAACCCTGGTTCTTCTTTTGCTGTCCGGGTGTGGTGAGCCAAAGGAGGAGCAAGAGGCGCGCATGCAAGAAGCGCGTGAGATAGCCGCTCTATCACAAGATGCCGATCAGCACTTGGAAGGGTTTGCTGGTGCGATTGCTGAGCTAATGCAGGACGATGATTGTAGCGCTGCAGTCATGCGTGATGGCGGCGGGTTTTCTCGCGCAACGGGCGAGGACTATTACTTTCTGTACTGTGGCGAGCCAATGAATAAGGCGCGTCGCTGGTACTTTGACCCTGGGACAGAAAAGCTCACCCGATTCTCTGCTGAGATATAAATAGCAAACAACCAAAAGGTCGCTTCGGCGGCCTTTTTTATTGCCTGGAGGAAAGCTCATGGCTTACCAGAGCCGTTTAGCACTAATTGTCGATGCGCGCTCTGGAGAGCGTGAGCTGCGGCGCTTTGAAAGCAGGCTGAACGAGGTAGACCGCGCAGGCACTCGCACTTCTGGGGCTGTTGAACGCGTTAACGATGGCATCGCCAGCACTCGCGGCGTAGCAATGGCCGCGACTGGCGCTCTGGCTGGACTGACTGGAGCTATGTCTGCCGGTCAAATCATCCGCTACGCTGACGCCTGGACAAACACCACTAACCAGATTCAGCAAGTAACCAGCACCTCCGAAGAGCTTTTGGACGTACAGCAAAAGCTAGTTCAAGTGGCGCTGGATACCCGATCCAACTTTGAGTCAACAGCGAACCTCTATTCGCGCCTAGCGCGCAGCACCACTGAGCTTGGCCTTAGCCAGCAAGATCTCTTAAACCTAACCACCACCATCAACCAGAGCTTCGCGGTATCCGGCGCGACTGCCGAGGAAGCCGCTAACGCCATAACCCAGCTAAGCCAAGGTCTTGCGGCTGGAGCGCTGCGGGGCGACGAGTTCAACAGCGTTGCTGAGCAAGCCCCTGGAATCCTGCGAGCTGTCGCTGAATCGCTCAACATGAACATTGGCGAGCTTCGCGAATTTGCGGCCACTGGCGGCATTACCGCTGAGATTGTCGTTGAAGCATTGCAGTTAGCAAGCGAGGAAATCGACCAGACCTTCGGTGGCTCTATCGCCTCTTTTGGGCAAAAGATGGAGGTTGCCAATACTCAGATTATTGAATGGGTAGGCACAAGCGAACAGGTTGGCTCCGCAGTAAATGTGCTAGGCGATAGCATTGTAGGCCTGACCGAAAATATTGATTTACTAGTTGACGCGGGAATAGGAATTGCCGCTATTTACGGGGCTCGATTAACCGCCTCTTTGGCTAGCAGCGCAGCGGGCATAGTTAACAATATCACCGTAACTCGCGCCCACACTATCGCCCTGGCTGAGAATCAGGCGATGGAAGCCGGTCGAGCTGCGACCATGGCGCGCACCACGGCAGCCGAGCAAGCCGCCGCTGCACAGCGTGCCAGCATTGCCGCACAGCGAGCCGCGCAAGACCGTGCCGCCATTGCCCAAGATGCCCAGCGCTTAGCCTCTACACAAGCCGCCTTGGCTGCCGAGCGTGCGCTCGAAACGCAGCGGCTACAGGCGCAAATCAGCGCCACAGGTCGCCAGCAGTCTATCGCTCGCTTAGCCGAGTTGCGCGCCTCTGAAACAGCGGTTACCAACCAGCTCACAGCAGCCAACCAGCGCTTGACACAAGCAGAAGCTGCCGAGGCATCGGCTAAGCGCGCTGCCACCATGGCGAGCGTGGAAAAAACACGGGCCGATGCTGCTGCGACTGCTGCAATGGGCACATATACCACTGCTGCCACTGCCGCCACTCGCGCTAACGGACTTTTGGCGGCATCGGGTCGGGTCGCTGCCGGGGCCATGGCTCTTGTTGGTGGGCCAGTCGGCGCAGCCGTAGTAGCGGCGGGAGCAATCTACTATTT
>NZ_JAMZBE010000003.1:0-57208 GCF_024158645.1 Halomonas sp. 707B3 | reverse complement strand
GGCATGGCACTGTCTGGGTGAATGGCGATAATGGCTATATTGCCATGCAGGTCAGTGGGTTAGAAGTGCTTCCGGGGGCCGGTCTCACGGATTCAGGAGTATGTTTAGAAAGCGACGTTCAGGCCAAGCCACACCCGGCGGCCGTCATCCACATAGCCGTATTCGTCGTAGGTGATGCGCTCATCAAACAGGTTGTAGATTCCGGCGTTCACCGTGGTGCTATCGTTGAGCTGATAGCCAATACCCGCATCCACAAAGGTGTAAGACGGTGCGACAATCGAGCTTTGCGACGGCCCGGTGGTGGGCTGGCTCTCCTCGCCCCGGTAGCTCACTTTGGTCCACTGGCTGAGCCGTGCGTTCACGTCCCAATCCAACGTGGCCGACACTTGGTGGCGGGGCAGCTGGGTCAGCGGCTCGCCGGCGTACTCACCGCTTTTCTGTTCGGAATCGGTGAAGGTGTAGCTGGCGGTTAGCGCCAGCGTATCGCTCAACGGTGCGCTCAGGCTGGCCTCGACCCCTTGGGTCACCGCGTCATCGATGTTGACCCGGTACGTGGGGTCGCTGCCGAACTGGTTCGGGCCTGCATTGCAAATATCGATGGGGCAGGCGATACGGGTGATTTTGTCTTCGAAATCGTTGTGGAACAGCGTCAGGCTGCCGTTCAGGCCTGCGTCGTTGCCGTACAGCAGGGCAATCTCTTTATTGAGCGAGGTTTCCGGCTCAAGGTCAGGGTTGCCATAAACATTACCGCCACGGCTGATCTGCCCCCAGTCCGGGGTAATTTCCCGCAGGTTGGGGGAACGGTAGCCGGTGGATACGCCGCCTTTCAGCGTCCATTCCGGCGTCATGTTCCATACGCTGTAAAGGCGCGGGCTCAGATGGCTGCCGTAGTTGTCGTCATCGTCCAAGCGCAACCCGCCTGTCAGTGCCCAGGCGTCTGTCTAAAGCATCCACTCATCTTCCATAAACAGCGCCCACTGGCTGTTTTCAACCGCCGTACGGTCGGAGATTTGGTTGGTGGTGCCATCCTCCAGCGACTCCTCTTCCCAGCTCGCGCCGACGGTGAGCATGTGCATACTCAAGGGAATCACTGCGCTGGTTTTCGCGGTGGTGTTGGTAATCTCGATATCCCGCGATTGGTTTTCGCTGCGCTCACGCTGTACGAAGGTTTCGCTGGTGCCCCAGTCGAAGCGGCCGCTATGGGTCAGCGCTACATGGCTATTGGTGTATTCACCGATACTGTCGGTGCAGCCGCCACGGCACCCTTCCGCAGGCGCCGAGCGCCCAACCAGCGAGCGGCGATCCTGCTCGGTAATGCCCGCTTCTGCAGTAAAGTCGTGGTTATCGCTGGCGGCCAGGCTTAGTCGTGCGGTCAGGCTTTGCAAGCTCTTCTCTTCGTAGCCGTTTTCAATATCGTCTTCGTCGCGTTCTGATGTGCGGCCATACAGCTGCAGGCCTAAACGATCCGCCACCAGCGGCCCGCTTAGGTAGAAGTTGGCTTGGCGGCTGTCGCCGGAGGCGCTGTCTTCCTGCAGCACGGTATCGAGCTGGATATTGCCGTGCCAGGTATCCGCTACCTTGCGGGTAATCACGTTGATCACCCCGCCGATGGCATCGGAGCCGTATAGCGTTGACATCGGCCCGCGCACCACCTCGATACGCTCGATGGCTTGCAGCGGCGGCAGCCAATCCTGTTCGAAGCCTGCGCTGCCGTTGGGGCGTGATTCGCGGGAGTTTTGTGGGCGGCCATCCACCAGAATCAGCGTGTATTGGGAAGGCATACCGCGAATGGAGATGTCATTGCCGTTATCGCCTGCCCCGCCTCCAGTCACTACCACGCCGGGGACATCCCGCAGCGCATCGGTGACGTTTTGATAGTGACCACGCTCCAGCTCTTCACGGGAGATGACGCTGATTGAGGCGGGCGCACTGCTAATTTGCTGCTCAAAGCCAGAAGCGGTGACCACGATATCGTTGAGCTGAGGCGTTTCTTGAGCCGCAACTGCCCCGCAGGCGAGAGATGAGATAGCGCTGGCCAGCAGCGTACGGCGCAAACGTAAAGACATAGCGGGTTCCTTTGAATTGAAAGAGCACTTATACTTAAATACGAATTATTAGCATTTGTATTTTTGCATACTCTTTGCACAAAGAGGCGGGACGGTGCGTTCAACCAACCGGAACATAAATGGCAATTATTTTCATTCAAACAATTAAGTGGCACAATGGCGTGACCTCGTTCCCCCAGTGGCCCCGACTATGTACGATTTTGATGAACTCGCCGCTTTTGCCGATGTGATGACCACCGGCAGCCTGACGCGCAGCGCACAGAAGCTCGGGCTTGCTAAATCCACGTTAAGCCGGCGCATTAGTCAGCTAGAGGCGCGCCTGAACCAGCCGCTGCTGCGTCGCCAGGCGAACCGTTTGATTCCCACCGAAGCGGGCCTGCTGTTTCACCAGTACTGCACCGAGCTGCTGGCCATGGTCGCCCATAGCCAAGAGGCGCTAGCAGAACTTCGCGAGGAGATCAGCGGTAAAGTGACGCTGGAGGTACACGGTGCGCTGGCCCGAGGCTGGATGGCGGGCGTCGTGGATGCGTTTCTGACCCGCTACCCCAAGGTCGAGCTGACCCTGCATACTCGGGAAACGCCGCCCACCAAGATGCACAGCAACAGCGTGCATATTTGGCTAGGCGCCACCCATGAGTGTGGGCTGAATCAAGAGCGCTTGGGCCACCTCACCCGCGGCCTCTACGCCAACCCACACTATCTGGCCCACGCGGGAACACCGCAACACCCCCAAGAGCTGGATGCGCATGCCTGGATCGACTTGTTGGATACTGCCTCCAGCGGCCTGCTGCTGCATCACCCCGAACACGCCGACTACCTGTTCAACGCGCCCCGCTCGCGACTCCGGGTAGATCTCACGGCGTTGCACATCGATGCCATTGCCTATGGCCAAGGGATCGGCCTGCTGCCCCACTGGGTGGTCGAGAAACGCGAACGCCACCACCCTGGGGATCTGGTCAACTGCCTGCCTGGCTGGGAGCCCGCCCCCTTACCCGTGACGCTGCTGTATGCCTATGGGCATCACTCACGCCGGGTCAACGCGCTGCTGGACTTTCTGCGTGACCAGGTGCCTAACGAGTGGCAAACCCACGCAAACGCCGTTTACGCCCATTAGCAATTCGCCTTGCCAGTTAGCCGCCTAATTACCCACAATAGGCGGCCGATGATCGTCAAGGAACGTTAATGCTCGCTGAACTCTTCGCCGTCATGGCGCCAGTGCTGGCCGGTGCCGGGCTGGGTTTTTTATGGGTACGCTTAGGGCAACCCTACCCCGTCGATTTTATTACGCGTTTGGTCTTCAACATTGGTACCCCTGCGCTGGTACTGGCGTCGCTCTCTGGTGCCAACATTGATGCCGGCACCTTTGGGCAGATGATGCTGGCCACCGCGCTGGTCATTATCAGCATGGGGGCAGCCAGCTTTGCCGTGGCCAAACTGCTGCGTCGAGATTGGCGGGTACTGATCGCGCCGATGATGTATCCCAACACGGGCAATATGGGGCTGCCTGTCGTGCTTTACGCTTTCGGCAGCGCAGGTTTTGCTTACGGTATTACGGTGATGGTGACGGTATCGCTGTTTCAGTTCACCTTAGGAGCCGTGCTCAGCAGTAGCGGAAGCCCGATTAAAACGCTGATTAAAACCCCCACGGTTTATGCCATCTTAATTTCCATGGCCCTGCTGTTGACCGACACGCCGCTCCCGCTATGGATGGCCAACACCGTTGACTTAATGTCTGGATTCACAGTACCGCTGATGCTCATCACCCTCGGTGTGTCGCTCGCTAGTATTCAGGTGAAAAGCTTACGCTCAGGGGTTGGCTTTAGCTTGATCCGTATCCCTCTGGCCGCCGCTGCCGCTTGGTTTATTTCTGGTTGGCTTGGCTTACCGCCGCTGGCGCAGAGCATTTTGGTGGTGCAAATGTGCATGCCCGTGGCGGTATTCAACTATCTGTTTGCCCAGCGCGCCCGGCGCGAACCCGCTTATGTGGCCAGTTTAGTCTTCTGCTCAACGCTCATGGCGCTGATCTATTTACCGGTACTCTTGGCACTGTTGATGTAGCGCGGGGGAACCCCCGCCCGCTTACGGCAGTCACTGCTAGACTTAGACTCTGATCCAGCGCTAACAGAGGACACTCGATGCCAACTCGATACGCTACGCCGTTGATGACCCCACACCGCTCGCTACGTTTACAGGCTAAACGCTGGGTGGCTCCTTCCCTGGTGGGGCTGATGCTTGCCAGCACTGCCCAGGCAGAGGTGGTTCATGATGCCCTGGAAACCGACCACTTCGCTATTACCATTGAGCGCGTGGCCAATGGCTTTGCGAACCCGTGGGCGGTGGCATTTCTTCCCGATGGTCGCTACTTGGTGAGCGAGCGCAGCGGTGAGTTAAATCTCGTTGACTCTGACGGGCAAACGCAAGTGCTTGAAGGCATGCCCCAGGTGAGTCAGAACGGCCAAGGTGGCCTGCTGGATGTGGCGCTGCACCCTGAGTTTGGCGATGGCGAGCACGATTGGATCTACTTTACCTGGAGCAAGCCTGAGGGCGATAACAGCCGTTCAGCGCTCTCCCGCGTTAAGTGGAAAGGGGATTCGTTAGGCGACGTTGAGCACCTTTTCGTGCAGGATCGCGCCTCCTCTCCCGGCCGACACTACGGCTCCCGTTTGGCATGGCTTAAAGATGGCACGCTGCTGATGAGCATCGGAGACCGCGGCGTAGACCCTTCTCGCGCTCAGGCCAGCGATGACCACGCAGGCTCTACCCTTCGGCTCACCGAGACCGGAGAGGCCCCTGGCGATAATCCCTTTGTGGATGACGACGATACACTGGATGAAATTTACACCATGGGCAATCGCAATATTCAGGGCATAACCGTTCTCAGCAATGGTGAACCTTGGGCCACCGAGCACGGCCCGCGAACGGGTGATGAGCTGAATCAGATTGTGCCTGGCAATAACTACGGCTGGCCGGAGGTGAGTTTAGGCAATGACTATAGTACCAACGAGCCGATAGGCGTTGAATCTAAGCCTGGCATGGTTGACCCGGTGTATCGCTTTGATGGGCGCTTTGCCCCCTCAGGTCTTGCCGAGGTGACTAGCGATGCCTTTGAGCCCTGGCAAGGAAGCCTGCTGGCGGGTGGTCTGGGCAGCCAAAAGCTGCTGCGCCTTACCCTTGAAGAGGGCCAAGTGGCCGGTGAAGAGCTGATTTTAGAAGGTGAGATCGGCCGTATTCGCGATGTGCGCCAAGGGCCAGATGAAGCGATTTATTTGCTAACCGACGGCGGCCAAGGCAGCCTTTACCGCCTAACGCCCAGCGAGCGCTAACGTTAAGCCACCATCAGGAAGCACGATGCGATTACGTAACCTCATCATCTTAACGGTCATCGTGCCGCTTTTCGTTATCCTAGTGGTCTTTAGCCTGGTGGCGATTAAATCGCTGGAAGATAACGTTCGCTCCAAGCTGCAAACCGAAGTCGAGATCATTACTCGCGCGCTGAGCACCTCGCTGAGCTACGCGGTGGCTCGAGACAGCGCCACGCCGCTAGAAGAGGCGCTGCAGTCGGCGTTTTCGTTTCACCGCATCTACGGGGCCTACGTATTCGATACCCAAGGCCGTGAGGTATACGGCCTTGGGCTGGGTAAAGATCTGTTCACACCAGAAGAGATTCAGCAGGTCATCGAGCGCGACGACCTGCACAGCAGCTACCGACAACAGGAAGGTTGGACCTACTACTCTGCTCTCACGCCGCTACGTACCCAAGATGGCACTGTGCAAGGGGTGTTGCAGGTGAACCGACTCAATACCGGCATTGAGAATTACACCGGGTTTATCAGCATTGTGGCCGTGCTGGTCTTCGTGATTGGCGCGGCAGGCATTGTGTTTAGCATTTGGTGGGGGTTTCGCCACTATATCGAGCGGCCGCTAAACCGTCTGTTGCGCGTCATGTTGCTAGTGGAAGATGGCGACCGCAGCCAACGGGCCACAGTAGACGGCCCGACGGAGTATCGCCGTTTAGCGTCGGGCTTGAACGGCATGCTGGACGCTATGGCCGAAAAAGATCGTGATATCGATGCTCGCCAACGGAGAGAAATCGAGCTGGAAAAACGCCTGCGCAAATCCAAAAAGCTGGCAGAGCTTGGCGTGTTGGCCGCCGGGGTGGCCCACGAAATTGGCGCACCGCTGACAGTCATCAACGGCCAGGCCCAGCGGTTGGCCCGCAGGGATACGATTGGCGACGACGAGCGTGCTAGGCTTGGCCGGATTCGCGGCGAGGTAGAGCGAATCGTCGAAATTGTCCGCCAACTGATGGAATTAGGCCGACAACATAACGTGGAGAAAGGACACCAAGCCCTTAACCAGCTTATCATTAGTGCCAGCGAGCTAGTCGAGGAGGAGCTGGAACCACGAAATATCTATCTGGATATTGATCTTCCGTCCCCTCCCCCCCATTTATTAGTTAACGGTCAACAAATTGTGCAGGTGCTGACCAACTTATTACGCAACGCCGCCCAAGCCCCGGACGTTAGCCATATTCGTGTTCGCGCCCAGTCGCACAGCGACGAGCTTACGGTATGGGTCGAAGATAACGGGTCAGGCATACCGACTTCGCATCATCATCAAGTGTTCGACCCCTTTTTCACCACCAAGCCGGTGGGCCAGGGCAGCGGCTTGGGACTATCGATGGTGCACCGCATTATTAACGACCACGGCGGGACGATTGGCGTATTTGACAGCGCGCTTGGCGGTGCTGGCTTTGAAATTACGCTTCCCCTTAGTGAAACCGCATCCGCTTGAGGACGACGTTTGTGACCCATCAGGAACACCTTTTACCGTTATTGGTGGTGGAAGATGACGCCGCTATCCGTGAGTTATTAGAGGAAGAGCTCAACGACGCGGGCTATGACACACTGGGTGTCCCCAGCGCTGAAGAGGCCATTGCCCTGCTTAGCCACACGCCAGTGGCCATGATGATTACCGATGTACGGCTACCCGGCATGACGGGCATTCAACTGCTGCAGCAGCTACGCCAGAGTGGCAGCGAGCTAGGCATTATTGTCATTACCGCGTTTGGCACGATTGACCAGGCGGTAGAAGCCTTAAAGCTTGGCGCAGATGATTTTTTAACTAAGCCACTTGATTTAGATGCTATCCGCGAAGCCGTATTTCGCGTACTGGAGCGACAGCGTTTGTCCCTTCCCCACGATGCGGAACTCAGTCACTTCCACGGTATTGTGGGTAAAAGCCAAGCCATGCAGTCACTGTTCCACGATGCGTCTCGATTAGCCAAAAGCGATGCACCTATTTTGATCCTGGGTGAAAGCGGCACGGGTAAAGAGCTGCTGGCCCGAGCGATTCATCAAGAAAGTAGCCGCCACGAAGCACCTTTCGTTCCCGTTAACTGCGCCAGCATTCCCGCCGACTTGATGGAGAGCGAGTTTTTTGGTCATGTGAAAGGTGCCTTTACCGGTGCTAACGAGGCCAGAAAAGGACTGTTTCATAGCGCCCAGGGCGGCAGCCTGTTTCTCGATGAGATTGGCGAAATGCCGATCAATCTGCAGGCCAAGCTACTACGCGCCCTGCAAGAGAAAACCGTTCGCCCCGTGGGCGGCGAGCGTGAGGAACCAGTAGATGTGCGCATCATTGCCGCAACCCACCGCCACTTGGAAAAAGAGATTGAGCAGGAGAACTTTCGCAGTGACTTGTTCTACCGCTTAGAGACATTCTCACTGCGCATTCCACCGCTACGCGAGCGCGGCACGGATATCGAACACTTGGTGTTCGCACTGATTGATAAGCACGCAGAAGCCCAAGGCAAACAGATCGAACAGATCGAGCCAGAGGCGCTCAATAGCCTGCTGAACTACACCTACCCTGGTAATGTGCGTGAGCTGGAAAACGCAATTATGCGCGCGGTAACGCTCAGCGAAGCGGGCGTACTGCAGCATCAGGATTTACCTGAGCGCCTGCGCGAACAGTCTAGCCAGCAAAAAAGCAGTGCCGACAGCACCCCAACGCTAAGCGGCGAGGTGCTACCCGGCACGCAGATTCCTGCCCCGGCGCCTGCCCGTTGGCCAAGCCTAGAAGAGGTAGAAAAACGCTATATCCGTAAGGTGCTGGAGGCAACGGGAGGTAACAAACGACGCACGGCTGAGGTGCTAGGCATTGCGCGTCGCACACTTTACCGCCGCTTGGAAGATAGTGAAGAGTAACAGCATTGTGCCGGTCGCCGTTGAGCGACCGGCAGCCCTTGCATTTAATCCGTTACGCCATCGCCGGGCGCTTCTCGGGTAGCCTGCCCGTCATTTGACATTGGCCCGGTGTCCATTGGCTCTTGGGGCTCATCGGGTTGTAGCTCCTCAGACTCCGTGGTGGGCGATTCTGCATCACCACAGCCAGACAGTACACCTGCCATCAATAGTGCACTAAACAGCAGTGCCATCCACCGCGTATTGTTTAATCGTGACATCATGTCGTTCTCCTTCCTTGATAATGGGCTATCGCAGCGCGCCATGATGACGCCTGCTTACCTAACCTTAGCGGCTGCCCGCCAACTTGCAAAAACAAGTACCACTACTTTGGTTAGAAAGATTTGGTGAGCAAAAAAAGCCCCCGCGGGCGCGGGGGCGAAAGGATGATAAACCGTGTGGAGCAGCCGCAGGGAACAGACAGCTGGGTCGGCTTACCATCGTAGGGAGCGTCGACGGCTATTGGCCGTTAGTCATCTCGTCATCTTCATTGCCACTGGTGGCGTCCTCTGCGGCGGACTCATCTGCACCGGGCATCGGGTCGGTGCCTTCACCAAACCCAGGATTCTCTTCAGGGTCAGCCTCTGTTTGCGACCCATTTGTCATCGGCTCTTGAGCGGTCGCTGAATCTTCACCCAAACCTGGGTCACTGCTCATTGGCTCATCAGCCATCTCAGGCTCATTCTCAGCCGTCGGAGCTTGACCCGTTGAGTTCGTCGCATCCTGCTCCATAGTTTCAGTTTCAGGCTGCTGTGCTGGGGGCATTTCCTCTTCACCGTTACCGCAGCCCGCAAGAGCCAAGGTACCAACGGTTGCCGCTAACATGCAGAGCGTCAAAATACGTGGACGCTTATTCATCTGGCTAGCTTGCTTATCCATAAGGTTGCCTCCATTTTCATCTGTATTGCTTACCAAGACACCTTCACAGATCATGCCAATGTTGCAAAAAAAGATTTTAATTATTTAAAAACAAAATCTTAATATAAAATCGAAACAGCTCAACAATGTCATGATAGGGTCATGGGCGGGGGTTCAAAATGGCACATGTGGCGTAATATGGCCTGGCTGGCGGGCGCGTTGTGACACATCCCGCCCATTTATGTATAATAATTTTTAATAATTTATTAAACATAACCTAATCTTCTACTTATGAACCGTTTTGTGTCGCTGCTTGCAGGGAGCACGTAAATGCCGCAGGTAAGCGCATTGAGTAACGACACAAGGCTGCTCATTCAATCAAAAGGCACCGCTGATGGACGAGACACGCCCTGTCAAAATTCAGGTACGCGGCTTGAGCAAGGTATTTGGCAAGCAACCCCAAAAAGCCCTTGAGCTACGCGACCAAGGCCTTAAGCGCCCCGAAATTCTTGAGAAAACGGGCCAAACCCTGGGCCTTTCCAATATCTCCTTCGACGTTTACGAAGGCGAGCTACTGGTCATCATGGGCCTATCGGGTTCGGGTAAATCCACGCTGATTCGCTGCTTGAACCGCCTCATCGACACCACCGAAGGTGAGATCGTCATTGATGGCGAAAACATCCCAACGCTGGGCGAAAAGGCCCTGCTGGAGTGCCGCCGCCGCCACTTCTCGATGGTGTTTCAAAACTTCGCGCTCTTTCCTCACCGCACGGTTCAGCAGAACGCCGAGTTCGGCCTGGAAATTCGCGGCGTCGAAAAATCGGAGCGCCAGTCGATTGCTCATAACGCGCTTAAGCAAGTGGGCTTGGAAGGCTGGGAGGACGCCTACCCAAACCAGCTGTCGGGCGGCATGCAGCAGCGCGTTGGGCTTGCCCGCGCCTTGGCGAACGATGCCAGCGTTCTGCTGATGGACGAGGCCTTCTCGGCCCTCGACCCGCTGATCCGGAAAGATATGCAGCAAGAGCTACTGCAGCTGCAAACCAAAATGCAGAAGACCACCGTCTTCATCACCCACGACCTGGATGAAGCGCTCAATATCGGCGACCGCATCGTGCTGCTAAAAGATGGTGAAGTCGTACAAATTGGCACGCCAGAAGAGATTCTGACCAAGCCCGCCGATGACTACGTCCGCCGCTTTATTGAAGGGGTGGACCGCTCGCGCATTCTGACCGCCGAGAGCGCCATGCGCCCGGTACGCACCACCGCACGCGACAGCGACGGCCCACGTACAGCACTGCACCGGATGCGCGATCACAGCATTGACTCTATTTACGTCACTGACCGTGACCGTCAGCTGTTAGGCCTGCTGGAAGCCGATGTCGCCGGCCGTGCTATTGAGGCAAAAGCCGAGACCATTACCGACCATCTGACTCAAGATTTCCGAAAAGTGCCGCCAGACGAGCCGCTGCAAAACCTCTTCGCCATGTTTAGCGAAAAGAGTTACCCGATTGCCGTGGTGGATGAGCAGCAGCGCCTGCTGGGCGTAGTGGTAAAAGGCGCGGTCTTGGATGAACTGGCACGAGCAGGAGAACAGTAATGGAGATAGCACGTATTCCTTTAGGTAGCTGGATCGAAAGCGGCCTGACGTGGCTGACAAGTGAATATTCGGTGGTTACCCGCGGCATTTCCCGCGTGACACAGACAGGGATCAACAGCCTCAACGATGGCCTGATGTGGCTACCCGAGTGGGCACTGCTGGCGATTATTGCACTGCTGTGCTGGAAACTCGCCAGCACTCGCCTGGCCATTGGTGCGGTTGCCGGGCTGGCTTTGATCTGGAACCTAGGGCTTTGGAACCCCATGATCGAGACGCTGACGCTGGTGGTGATTGCCACGCTGGTCGCAGTAGTCATCGCACTGCCTGTGGGGATTGCCGCCGCGCTATCCGAGCGACTCTACCGGGTGATCATGCCGGTGCTGGACTTTATGCAGACCATGCCAGCGTTTGTGTATCTGATCCCTGCCATTCCATTCTTTGGCATTGGATCGGTCTCGGCCATTTTCGCCACGGTCATTTTCTCCATGCCCCCCGCGATTCGCTTTACCACTCTAGGTATTCGTCAGGTGCCGGTGGAGCTCATTGAAGCCGCCGATGCCTATGGTGCCACGCGTGGACAAAAGCTGTTCAAGGTACAGCTGCCGCTCTCGCTACCGACGGTGATGGCTGGTATCAACCAGACTATTATGCTGGCACTCTCGATGGTGGTCATCGCCGCCATGATCGGTGCAGACGGCCTGGGCAGCGAAGTGTGGCGTGCCATTCAGCGCCTGCGCCCTGGCGATGGCTTCGAAGCGGGTATCGCCGTGGTTATCCTAGCCATGCTGCTAGACCGCTTGACCCAGTCGCTGCGCAAATCGCGCCGCTCATAGCCGCTCTCGGCGCTGCGTTGACCATGGCACTTGATCCACCCGTGATGAGTGACCATGCTGAAAGCGCCGACAGGTAATTTACGTTAAATCAAAAAGCGCTATTTTATACCGCAGTGGCGAGCGCCACTGCTCACCAACAGGGAGCAAGTGAATGAAAACTCGTACGTTGAATCACCGCATCCGTCTCGCCTCATTAGCCCTCGTCGCTGGCACAGGTCTCACTGCCGGTAGCATGGCTCACGCTCAAGACCAAGGCACGGTTAATCTGGCCTATGTAGAGTGGTCTTCTGAGGTCGCTTCCACCAACGTTATTGCCGCTGTACTAGAGCAGGCGGGGTTTGAAGTTGAGCTGACCTCGCTGTCTGCTGCGGCGATGTTCCAAGCACTCTCCACTGGCGATGCCGATGCGATCGTCGCCGCTTGGCTGCCCACCACCCACGCTGATTATATGGAACGTGTCGGTGACAACACCGAAGATCTAGGCGTTAACTTGGATGGCACCAAGCTTGGCTTAGTGGTTCCCGAGTACACCAATGTGGACTCAATTGCCGACTTAAACGACAACGCCGACAGCTTTAACGGCGAGATCATCGGTATTGACCCCGGTGCAGGCCTGATGGCACTCACCGAAGAGGTTGTGGATACCTATGACCTCGGGCTGAATCTGCGTAGTGGCAGCGGTGCCACCATGACAGCGGCACTGGCTAGCGCCATCCAAAACGAAGAGGACGTGGTCGTTACCGGCTGGACACCTCACTGGATGTTTGCTCGCTTCGACCTGAAATACCTCGAAGACCCGGAAAACGTCTACGGCGGTGCCGAGCAGATCCATACTGTTGTACGCAGCGGTTTAGAAGATGATATGCCGGAAGCGTACGCTATCCTGGATGCGTTTGAGTGGACACCCGACCAGATGGGTGAGGTCATGCTGATGAACCAGGAAGATGGCAGCGACCCCTACGAAAACGCCAAACAGTGGGTAGAAGAGAACCAAGATGTGGTTGAGCAGTGGCTCAATAGCTAAGCCCTCTACCTAAGCGTTAAACAACAGAGGGCTAAGGCCCTCTGTTGTCGTTGTAAACGTAGTGCTTTTTCGTGGTAATGTTCGCGCGCGTTGAATAAAGATTAAGCAACGTTTGCTATTGTTAGCTGTGTAACGCACGCCTGCTTCCGCACCCTTTGATGTTCAGTGGCCTACCGCTGTTCTAAAACGGTGCGTTTAGCGGTTTCTGTTCGACATAGAGAGGCTCCCGTGGATAACCCTGACTCTAAGCGTCCCGCTGAAGAGCCGGTTTCAGAAGGCATCCCCGCCCCTGATGGTCCGGCTAACCTGATCGATACCGACTACGTGATCGGTCAGGACAATATTACTACCAGTGCGATGGGCTTTAACCTTGATCTACATGGCAAGGTATTTACCATTTCTGCGCTCGTGGTGCTGCTATTTGTAGTGCTAACCCTCGCACTTCAAGAGGCAATTTCACCGGTTTACGACGCCATTTTTGGTTTCTTAACCGGTAATCTGGCTTGGTTCTTTATCCTGGCCGCCAATATCTTCGTCATTCTGTGCCTGGGCTTGATTGTCTCGCCGTTGGGTAAAATCCGCATTGGCGGGGCAGATGCCAAGCCAGACTTTACCTATACCGGCTGGTTCTCCATGCTGTTTGCCGCTGGCATGGGTATTGGCCTGATGTTCTTCGGCGTTAACGAGCCGCTGACCCACTTTGGCACTTCCTTAGATGGTGGCGATTGGGCACCGCTAGCAGGCGCTGAAGGCGATGCCGCAGGTGCTGCTGCGCTAGGTATGGCGGCGACGATCTTCCACTGGGGCCTGCACCCGTGGGCGATTTACGCCGTGGTGGCGCTGTCACTGGCACTGTTCTCGTTCAACAAAGGCTTGCCGCTCTCCATGCGTTCCGTGTTTTACCCGCTGCTGGGTGAGCGCGTATGGGGTTGGCCGGGTCACTTGATCGATATTCTGGCGGTCTTCGCCACGCTGTTTGGTTTGGCCACGTCGCTTGGCCTAGGTGCTACTCAGGCGGCCGCTGGTTTAACTTACCTGTTTGGCGCGCCGGAAAGCGACATCACGATGATTCTGCTGATCATCGGCATCACCATGATCGCTATCTGCTCAATTATTGCCGGGGTCGATAAAGGCGTTCAGCTACTGTCGAAAATCAACATTGCGATGGCTGCCGCGCTGCTGTTCTTCGTGATCGGTGTTGGCCCGACGCTGCTGATTGCCACCGGCTTCTTCGAGAACCTGGTGAACTATGTGGTTCATCTGCCAGCGCTGTCTAATCCGTTTGGCCGTGAAGACGCGAACTTCAGCCAAGGCTGGACGGCCTTCTACTGGGCGTGGTGGATCTCCTGGTCCCCGTACGTCGGTATGTTTATCGCGCGGGTATCTCGTGGCCGTACCGTCCGTGAATTCCTGATTTCCGTCCTCATCGTACCGTCTGTTGTATCGGTACTCTGGATGACCACCTTCGGTGGTACCGCGATTGACCAGTACGTCAGCCAAGGTATTGAGGCCGTTCGCGATGCAGGCGTCGACCTGCAGCTGTTTATCATGCTAGAGCAACTGCCGCTGTCACAGATCACTTCGTTCCTTGCCATTGTGCTGGTCATCGTGTTCTTCGTGACCTCGTCGGACTCCGGCTCGTTGGTAATTGACTCCATCACCGCAGGCGGCAAGGTGGATGCACCGAAACCTCAGCGCGTGTTCTGGGCGATCATCGAAGGCGCGATTGCCATTGCACTGCTGCTGGGTGGCGGTTTGACCGCGCTGCAGACCATGGCCGTGTCGACCGGGTTCCCGTTCACCATCATTCTGCTAGTGGCGTGTTACGCCATTATCAAAGGCTTGATGAGCGAACCCAAAGCTGTGTAAAGCACTCCTTTATCTCGGCAAGACACAAACGGGCAGCCCTTGGGCTGCCCGTTTGCATGTTAGGACGGTGAAATAAATCCAGGCGTTAGCACCACAGCGCTTTTAGCGGCGTCTCGGGCGTATAACGATTGGCAATTTGAGCCTGTAGCAATTCGGCGGTGGCCAACGCATCGACTAGCGCATGATGCCCTTGGTAAGCAGGTAAGCCGTAGCGCTCACGACTGGCGTTAAGACGAATCGACACCGGTGGCCGACCTAGCCAACGGCGAAAGCGCGCCCAGAGGGTTTGCCGGTGTAAGCGCGCTTCCAATGACATCGTATCAATCATCGGAAACAGCACCCCCTCACCCCGACGCGCTTTCACCGCTGCATCAAGAAAGGGCCGCTCAATATTGCGAAAGTGAACCACCACTACCCGCCCTGCCAACTCCGCTAACAGTTCATCCAGCACGCCGTCCAGGTCTGGCGCATCGGCAATTTCAGAGTGCGTGATGTGGTGGTAAGCAATCGACGCTTCATCCAGCGGCCTGGGCGGCTTCACGACCCAGTAACGGCGCTGAGCCATGGGAATACGCCCCAGCGTAAACGGCACGACACCAATGCTGACAATCGCATGGCGGCGCTCGTCGAGCCCAGTGGTTTCCATATCCAGCGCCACCATGGGCACTTCTGACAAGGGCGTATCAGGGTCGGGCATGGGCGTGTTGAAAAAGCGCTTCAACATCTCATCTTGAGCTTGCTCAGCGCGGGCTTCCATATAACTCGCCCAGTCGGCCTGAGTGACTTTTTGGCGCGGTCGTATGCCATGCATATCAGCGCCCCTGCCGTTGGGTGGGAACGGGATAGCGGAACTTCAAAAACTTCTGGGCATTGCTCAGCACCTGAAAAGCGTCTTTCAGGGTATGGCGTTCGCTATCTTCCACGTTTTCGGGCTCGATGTTGTTATCCGGCTCACGCTCCTCCTGCAGGTCGATCATTTGATGGCGTATCCGCGACATGCACAAAAACTCGAACGCATAGTTCAGCTTGTCGCTGACACCGGTCGCCAGCAGCTGGGTTTTGCTGATGTCGTCCAAGCGCTGGAAGGAGTTTTGCGCTTTGGAACCGCAGGCCAATGCATGCACGCGAATCAAATCCACCATCGGTGCCGTTCCGCGCCGCTTCAGGTTGATGGAGTTGTTATGCTTGCCATCTTTCTCCATCACGAAGGTGCGGAAGAACCCCAAAGGCGGGGTGCGATTAAGCGCATTACGCGCCATCGCCGCCAGGAACAGCGGCGACTTGGGAGCGGTTTGGGCAATCAAATCCTGCAACGTTTCAACGAACAGGTCTTCCCCATAGATGCTATCCAGATCAAAAAATATCGAGCTGTGCAGCAACTTCTCGGGCGTTGGGTTCGCCATCCAGTCATGGAAGTAGCGTTTCCATACCGCCAGCGGCTGACGCCACTGGCGATTGGTCGCCATCACATCGCCCTTGCAATAGGTGTAGCCACAGGCGGCCAAGCCGTCGCTGACGAACGCCGCCAGGGCATGGAAGTACTCATCGTGCTCTTCAGGGACGAAGTCGTCAGAGAGAATCAGCGCGTTGTCCTGGTCGGTGACGATGCTCTGCTCGTTACGCGCCATGGAGCCATTGACCATGTAGCAGTACGGCACCGGCGGCGGCCCGAGAGCATCTTCTGCCAGTTCCAGCAGCCGGCGAGTGAAGCTCCGCCCAATCGTAGAGAGCGCACTGCCCACCATTTGCGAGTTAGCACCCTCCTGCACCATGCGTACGAACGCCGCTCGAACGTCCGGCGCCAACTTGGCAAGCCCCTGGGCGCTGGACTGGTTGAAAATATTGCTGACCAGATAAAGTCCGCTGTGGGTTTCATAGCGAATAATATCGGAAAGGTGCACGACCCCCACCGGGCGCTGGCGGTAAAGCACCGGCAGGTGATGCACGTTGCTACGCAGCATGGTCAGCATCGCTTCATACACTGTGGCATCTGATTGAATGGTAATCAGCCGCTCAGAAATCACATCGCCAATGGCCGTGGTGGGCGATAGGCCTTCGGCCACTACCCGCGTGCGGAAATCGCTGTCGGTGAGGATGCCGCACATCTGCCAGGTTTTGCCTTCACTATCCTGGAAGCTGTAGCGGGGGTTATCGCTACCTTCATTAATCACCAGCACCGCAGAGGCCTGGGCATCGCTAATCTGCTTGGCCGCCTGTTGTACGCTGGTGGTGGATTCGACCATCACCGGGTAACGGGTGACCAGCTTACGAATACGGGTCACCATCATGTCGTTAGACTTCTTCTGCTGCTCGGCGGCGGTCTCTAGCCGCGGGCGCTCCAGCTCAACGAAATCAGCGAAGTCGTCATCTTCCTCGCACAGGCGCTGAAACACTGCATCGGGGATAAAATAAATCAGCGTATCTTCAATGGCTTTGGCGGGAAAACGCACCTTGTGGTTACGCAGCAGGCTAAAGTGGCCAAAGATATCCCCCTCGCCTAGGCGGTTATAGAGCTCCCCTTGGCGGCGATAGACTTCAACTGCGCCGCTGCGAATGTAGCAAAGCTCATTCAGCGTATCGTTAAGCGTCAGGATATCGCTATCCGTTTTGAAGTAGCTGACCTCTACCTGCTCGGCAATCGCGTCCAGCAGCTCATCCGACAAACCATCAAACGGGGGAAACTGCCCCATATGCTGACGTATTTCTAATAGCTCAACGTCCATACGCTCTCCTGCTGGGCGCTTTGTCTCTTTAGCTGGCTATCCGGCAGCCAATCCTGGGCTAAGTTTGTCTTGAACAACCAATATCGACAACCCTTGGGGAATGAAAGCGTAGTGATAAATAATGGTGACTAATAAAAAAGCCCAGCGCGGTGGCGCTGGGCTTTGATCGGCTGGCGGCGTGTCGGATACTTCGCACGTTAAGGAAAATCTGTCACTATCCGCATAGCCTTAGATGAATCACTTAAGAAATGGCGCTTATGACTGGTTAGCCATCTCTTGAACGCGCTGCATCATCTCTGGGTCTTGCTGAATTGATTGACCAATTGCATTGAAGGTATCGACATCCAAACCGCTGTCTTCAACAACTTCAATCATGCGGTCGTTAGCTTCAGCGCGAACTTCCTGTTGAGCGGTTTCGTCTTCTGCTTCCTGCAGACGCTGTGTGTACTCTTGTGAGATCACGGCGATTTCTTGAGAAGCATCGGCGAACTGCTGTAGCTGCTGATCAGAAAAGTCCTGAGCCGGGGCTTGCTGAGTAGCCATCGGGTCTTGTGCCGGTTCTTCGGCTTGCTGCGCCTGGGCAGTGCCAGCCAGAAGACCAGTGGCGAGAAGAGCAGCAGAGAACAAAGCAGTCATACGTTGCATAGTAAGAAACCTCATTGGCGCGTTATGAATGTGCCCAGTGTGACGCGCCGTTCGGGCGCAGGTTCAATCTTTTATGTAAAGCCAAGTAACAAAAAGAACAAAACGTAAGTTATTCACGCAGCAACTCATGCTGCTATAGGAGAATTATGTCTAGTATTTTTAATGCTTTAAAAGAAAAAGACGCCGCCTCTCTCGGGCTTGCCGCCATGCCTGGTATCTTCGTTCTTTTATGGAGCACGGGCTTTATCGGCGCAAAATTTGGCCTCCCTTACGCCGAGCCATTCACCTTCTTATTTATCCGTTTTGTACTCACGCTAATGCTACTGATTCCACTGACGTGGCTGATGCGTATTTCCTGGCCTTCATCACCCAGGTTATGGAAACACATTGCGGTATCGGGTTTGCTGGTCCATGGCACCTATTTAGGGGGTGTGTTTTACGGCATTTATTTGGGCATGCCAGCGGGCTTGGCCGCTCTGCTCGTCGGCCTTCAGCCGCTATTAACGGCCGCCTGTGCTGGCCCACTGCTAGGCGAACGGCTCACTAAACAGCAGTGGCTAGGCCTATTATTGGGCTTAATCGGCATTAGCTTGGTATTAGGCAGTAAATTGGAGCTGGGCAGTACCCTGTTTAGCGGTTTTGGTGCAGGGGCACTGATTAGCGTGATGGCAGCGCTGGCAGGTATTTCCCTCGGCACGCTGTATCAAAAGCGCTACTGCACCAGTATGCCCTTGCTGTCCGGCGCGGTGATTCAGTACATGGCAGCTGGTGTGCTCTTAGGGTTTGGCGCACTGCTGTTTGAAAGCCGGGAAGTTGAGTGGAGTATGACGTTTATTCTAACGCTTGGCTGGCTCGTGCTGATTCTATCAATTGCCGCTATCCTGCTATTGATGGCCTTGATAAAGAAGGGGGAGGCTTCCCGCGTGGCGAGTCTCTTTTATCTTGTGCCTCCTGTCACCGCGCTACAGGCGTGGTGGCTTTTTGATGAGCGCTTACCGCTCCTTGGCTTAGCAGGTATGGTAATCGCCATTGCCGGTGTGGTCATGGTGGTGCGCCCTTCAAAGACATAACTCATACGATAATGATGAAAATTCCAGGGCTTGGAAAAAAATGACTGCACAACCTCACTGCGCCAGGGTAAACGGCGTTTGCAATCGCTGTGATACGCCGGTTCCCTTCGCGTTTACGATGGCTTTTCAACCTATAGTAGATGTGACTCAGCGGCAGGTGATTTATTACGAAGCATTAGTGCGTGGCATAAACGGAGAGTCGGCCTTTTCGATCCTCAATCAAGTGACCGATGAGCTAATGTACCGCTTTGATCAAGCTTGTCGGGTAAAGGCAATCGAACTTGCCAGTGAACTAGGCATGACTGAACGGCTTTCGATTAACTTTCTGCCTAATGCTGTGTACGAGCCGGAAGCCTGCATTCAATCGACGCTAGAGACATCACGCCGGGTCGGCTGGCCAACTGAGCGGCTCAATTTTGAAATTACTGAAACCGAGCGCGTAGTGGATCGTGCCCATATGCGCTCAATTATCGACAGCTATCGCCGTATGGGCTTTACCACGTCGCTGGATGATTTCGGCAACGGCTACGCGAACTTGGACCTACTGACGGACCTTCGCCCCGATACGCTAAAAATCGACCGCGAACTGGTGATGGAATGCGATAGCAATAGCCGCCGCCAAGCCATTCTGAAAAGCATGGTGGCACTGGCCCGCACCCTGGGCACCCAGCTAGTGGCGGAGGGTGTCGAGACCCGTGAAGAGTCGCGCTGCCTGTTGGCGCTGGGTATTGCCGTGCAGCAAGGCTATTACTTTGCCCGCCCAGAGGTGGGCAAACTGCCCACCGTGGCGCTGGAAAAGTATGACTAGAAAAACCTATGGTTCGTTAGTTGTGAACGATTAAAGCCGTTCAAGATAGGAAGTGCCGCCTAAATTACGCATTTGCTGGCGAATCCATTGGCTGCGACGCTCTACCTGGGCGTCGGGCCTAGAGGCACTGCGATTACGAGGATTGGGTAAAATGGCGGCTAGCAGGCTTGCCTGCCTCTCGGTCAATGCACTTCCTGAGGCACCGAAATAGTGGTTAGCCGCGGCTTCTAAACCGAAAACGCCGGTATCCCACTCCGCCACGTTGAGATATACCTCTAGTATCCGCTGTTTGCCCCATAGCGTTTCAATCAAGAGGGTAAACCACGCTTCCAGCCCTTTGCGTACCCAGCTACGCCCGCTCCATAAAAACACGTTTTTGGCGGTTTGCTGGCTCAGGGTGCTGGCACCGCGCAGCCGCTCACCGTCTCGGCTCGCTTCCCAGGCGCGACGCATCTCCACGAAATCAAATCCACGGTGCTGAGGAAAGCGCTGATCCTCGGCGGAAATCACCGCCAATTTGGCGTTGCTGGATAAATTCTCCCAACTACGCCACTGGCGCTGAATATCAATCGGTTCGCTGTTTATCCAGCTTTGCACCTTGCGCTCAACCATCACCATAGAGCCCGGCGGCGGCACAAAGCGAAATAGCAGCACCAGGGCAACGGAGAGCACCACGAAGCCAAGCGCACCACGCCAGATAAGACGCCATAACAGACGAAGAAAGCGGCGCAGCGCGCGATTGAGCATCTCGGAATCCTTAGCGTTTCATGAGGTGTTCCGCATGATAGCGCAAATGGTCCTCAATGAACGAGGCGATAAAGAAGTAGCTATGGTCATAACCTGGCTGGCGACGCAGCGTCAGCGGGTGGTCATGCTCTTCACACACGGCTTCCAAACGCTCGGGCATCAGCTGCTCTTCCAAGAACTGGTCCGCTTCGCCTTGGTCGATAAACAGCCGCTGGCGGGAAGCACCGTTGGCCACTAGCTCGCAGGCGTCGTACTGGCGCCAGCGGGACTGGTCATCACCCAGATAGCTGGTGAACGCTTTTTGCCCCCAGGGGCAGTTCATGGGGTTCACAATCGGCGCAAAGGCGGAGACCGAACGGAACCGGCCAGGATGGCGCAGGGCAAGAATCAGCGCCCCATGGCCGCCCATGGAGTGACCGCTGATAGATTCGCGTCCGTTAACGGGGAAGTGCTGGCGCACCACCGACGGTAACTCTTCAATCACGTAATCGTACATGCGGTAGTTGGATTTCCACGGTGCCTGGGTGGCGTTCACATAGAAACCTGCCCCGGAGCCAAGGTCATAGCTATCGTGCTCGCCGGGGAGATCGGTGCCACGCGGGCTGGTATCCGGACAGACAATCGCCACGCCTAATTCGGCGGCAATGCGGTGCGCGCCAGCCTTCTGCATAAAGTTTTCGTCGTTGCAGGTCAGGCCCGATAGCCACCATAACAGCGGAACACGCTCGTTTTCTGCCTGGGGTGGCAGGTACACGGCGAAGACCATGTCGCAATCCAGCGCCCGGGAGTAGTGGCGGTAGCGCTTGTGCCAACCGCCGCAGCTGCGGTTGGCCGACACCAGTTCTAAAGTTTCACTCATGCTCATGGGGCAGGCTCCTTCAGAAGATGAAAACGCGGCGGGTCTCCCCTACCGCGTTCGTTTATCCGGTTTCTTTCGCTAGATGATACTCAGTAATGCAGGACGGTACGAATGCTCTTGCCTTCATGGAGCAAATCGAAAGCTTCGTTGATCTTCTCAAACGGCATATCGTGGGTGATAAAGTCGTCGATGTTGAGCTCGCCATTCATATAGCGATCCACGTAGCCCGGCAGCTCGCTACGGCCTTTCACACCACCGAACGCCGAGCCTTTCCAAACGCGGCCTGTCACCAGCTGGAAGGGACGGGTTGAGATCTCTTCGCCTGCGCCTGCCACGCCGATAATGATTGATTCACCCCAGCCTTTGTGGCAGCACTCAAGCGCTGAACGCATCACGTTGACATTGCCGATACACTCAAACGAGTAGTCGACGCCGCCATCGGTCATATCAACGATGACCTGCTGGATCGGGTCACTGTAATCTTTGGGGTTGACGAAATCAGTCGCGCCGAACTGCTTGGCCAGCGCAAATTTGTCTGGATTGACATCAATCGCGATGATTTTAGAAGCTTTCGCCATCACCGCCCCCTGAATCACCGCCAAGCCAATGGCACCCAAGCCGAACACGGCAACGGTAGAGCCGGGCTCTACTTTCGCGGTATTCATAACGGCACCAATACCCGTGGTAACACCGCAGCCCAGCAGGCAGATTTTATCCATCGGCGCTTCTTTGGAGACCACCGCCAGCGATACTTCCGGCAACACGGTGTACTCACTAAACGTGGAGGTGCCCATGTAGTGGTGCAGCATTTTGCCGTCTAGCGAGAAGCGTGATGTGCCGTCTGGCATGACACCTTTACCTTGGGTCGCACGTACGCTACCACAGAGGTTGGTTTTACCTGAGAGGCAGAATTTACACTTACCGCACTCGGCGGTGTAGAGCGGAATAACGTGGTCGCCAGGTTTCACGCTGGTAACACCTTCGCCCACTTCTTGAACAACGCCCGCGCCCTCGTGGCCCAGTACGGCGGGGAAGTTGCCCTCAGGGTCGGCACCGGACAGCGTATAGGCGTCTGTGTGACACACGCTGGTGGCGGCCATTTTCACCAGCACTTCTCCCGCCTTCGGGCCTTCAACATCAATCTCCACCAGCTCGAGTGGCTTACCCGCTTCGAGCGCAACTGCCGCACGTGATTTCATGGTCACTCCTATGGATTCGCAGTGGGCGAGCACGCCGCGACGTGCTCGTCTAAAAAGGGGGTGAGTTACTCGCTATCGCCAGAGACCGGCCCAAACTCGATGGGCAGCCAGCGGTAGCCTTCCTCGTCTTCGACGATATGACCAATGCCCGGGAACGGCATGTGAGCACCGGCCACCCAGTGCTTCTCATCGACCGCACTCTCTAGCACGGCTTCACGGGTGCGCACCGCCTGCTCAGGGTCGGAATCGAACTCGATGGCAACGCTAGGGTCGGCAAACTGCACGCCGTAGCTGTGGACGACATCGCCCCAGACCAACATCGAGTCGTCATCGCTATTGAGCATGAAGCTGGCATGACCCGGCGTATGGCCATGGGTGTCTTGCGCCACGATGCCCATTAATAGCTCATCGCCCTGCTCAAAGGGGCTGAAACGATCTGATTCTTGATAGGGTGCCACGGCGTCTTGCGCCATAGTGAAGAAGGCGCGCTGCTCTTCCGGCAGCGCCTGAGAGCGCTCTTTGTCCAGCCAGAAGTCAGCATCGTCTTGGCTCGCCCGAAGTTCCGCATTAGGGTAGATCGCATCGCCATTTTCGTCTGCAAGGCCACATACGTGATCTGGATGCAGGTGGGTCATCAAAATCGTATCGACATCTTCAGGCGCGTAGCCGGAAGCGCGTAAATTCTTCTCCACTTGGCCCAAGGTCGGGCCGAAACAAGCCGATGAACCTGCATCCACCAGCACTAAGTTCTCGCCGGTGTGCACCAGAAAAGCGTTCACGGCAGTTTGCACACCGCTTTCGGCATCGATGAACAGCGCGTTGAGATGGCGCAGGATCTCGTCTTGCTCCATGCCGGATAACAGCGATGTGTCCAGGGTCGTATAGCCGTCATACAGTGCCGTTACTTCGTACTCACCTACCATCATCCTGAACCAGCCGGACGCCTGTTCCTGCTGCTGGGCAGGCAGTTCTGCCTGTGCAGAGGCTACCCAACCGGCGCTGACGGCCGCCACTAAGGCACGACGAGACCAGCGTGCAGAGATCATCGACATAAGCAAGACACTCCATTGATGCGCTAAAGAGACTTCCAGTGTAGGTCAGCTGGGCGAAGGTGATAAAGCGGGATACACTCACAAGATTATTGCCATTGGGCAACAATCTAACGTTTTATAAGGAAATATATGCAGCGTTGGGACCGTATTGAAGCCTTCGTCGAGGTCGTCAGGCTGGGTACTTTTTCCGCCGCCGCTCGGCATCTGAAAGTTTCTACCTCTCACATCAGCCGCTTGGTCAGCCAGTTGGAGAATCAACTAGGCGTACAACTGCTCTATCGCACCACGCGGCAGATTCGATTAACCGATGCTGGGGCGCTCTATGTGGAGCACTGCCGCCATCTATTTGACGGGCTACGGGACGCCGAGCAGGCGATTAGCGAATTACAGGCAAGTCCTCACGGGCTTTTGAAACTTACCTCGGCCACCACCTTCGGCGAGCGCTATATTGCGCCGCTGGTGAATGACTTCCAGCGCCTGCATCCGCAGTTGGAGGTACATATGCACTTCACCAACCGCCCAGTAGAGCTGATTGAAGAGGGTTACGATATTGCTATTCGGATGGGGGTTCTAAAGGATTCCAGCCTGATTGCCAGAAGGCTCTGCGAACGGCGGGAGTATGTGGTGGGGTCGCAAGCCTATTTTCGCCAAGCTCCCAGACCCCACACCCTTTCAGAACTGAGCCAGCATCGCTGCTTGATCGGCTCTCGCCCCAACTGGCTTTTTGAAGTCAACGGCCAGCGCCGCGAGGTAAAGGTAGAAGGGTGCTGGAGCGGCAACTCCGGACCCGCCCTGCTGGATGCGGCGCTAAAGGGGCTTGGGCTAGCCCAACTGCCGGATTACTACGTGGCTCCTTATCTTGCCAGCGGCGAATTGGTGTCGGTACTAGAGCCTTTTCAACACAACGATACAGCGGTCTGGGCGGTGTATCCCCGCCATCGACACCTATCGCCGAAAATTCGCCAGCTGGTGGATTATTTGGTGGCGAACATTGCCACCACCCTACCCGTCACTTAACACTCAATCGCGTTGACCGCGAGGCCGCCTTTTGAAGTCTCTTTGTATTTATCCTGCATATCGCGACCGGTATCCCGCATGGTGCGAATCACTTTATCCAACGAGACAAAGTGGTCGCCGTCGCCGTGCAGTGCCATGCGGGCGGCATTGATCGCCTTCACCGAGGCAATGGCGTTGCGCTCAATACAGGGCACCTGCACCAACCCTGCCACCGGGTCGCAGGTGAGCCCTAAGTTGTGTTCCAGGCCAATTTCCGCGGCGTTTTCCACCTGCTTTGGCGTACCGCCCAACACTTCGGCAAGCCCAGCGGCTGCCATGGCACAGGCCGACCCCACCTCCCCTTGGCACCCCACTTCAGCACCGGAAATTGAAGCGTTCTTTTTACAGAGAATGCCCATGGCACCGGCGGTCAGCACAAAATTCACTACATCGGCATCGCAGGCATCAGGCTCAAATTTCAAATAATAAGCCAGCACGGCGGGCACAATGCCCGCGGCGCCGTTGGTAGGCGCGGTCACCATCCGCTTACCGGCGGCATTTTCTTCGTTCACCGCTAGCGCAAACAGGTTGACCCAGTCCATCACGGTAAAACTGGTCACAATCAGGCGCTGATTGTCGGGCGGCGAGAGCAGTTGCTGATGCAGTGAGTGGGCGCGGCGGCGGACATTTAAGCCGCCCGGTAGGCGCCCGGTGGCCTCCAGGCCATTATCAATACTCTGGCGCATGGCGTGCCAGATGGTGAGTAATTCGTCACGTATCGCGGCTTCGTTACGCCAAGCTTTCTCGTTTTCTAACATCAGCTCGCTAATGCTCAGGCCGTGCTGCTGACAAAGTGCCAGTAGCTCATTTGCCGACTCAAAGGGATAAGGCAGCGCTGTTTTGTCTTCATCCAGCCCACCCCGGTCAGCGCAGGCCTGGTCCACATAAAATCCACCGCCCAGGGAGTAATAGGTGTTCGTACTGATCACCGTATCGTCTTCATACGCAGTGAGGACCATGGCGTTAGGATGAAACGGCAGGCAGGTCTCATCCCATTCGATATCACGTGCGCGCTGAAACGCTAGCGCTTGGCCGTTGGGAAGCCTCAATGGCTCGCTGTTATCCAATGCGGCTAAGCGTTCAGCCATGGTATCAAGGTCAACCGCCTCTGGCGTCTCGCCCATCAACCCCATCACCACGGCGTTATCAGTGCCGTGACCGACACCGGTCGCTGCCAGCGAGCCGTGTAGCCTTACCACCACACGGCTGATATTGGGCGCTGTCAACGCAATGACGAAATCCCGCGCTGCCCGCATGGGCCCAACGGTATGTGAGCTGGATGGGCCAATACCAATCCGAAACAGATCAAAGACGCTAATTGCCATAAAAGTGCCTGCCCCTAGAGGTAATTATTACGCTTGTAGCGCTACTTTGTAGCCTAACCGGCTAGCCGTCGAGAAATTCTCAGTAAGTTAGACGTGCGAGCATAGAAAGGTGACGATATAATGAACATTCATTCCTGCATGTTTGTTTGCCTCCCGTAACATTTTATCTCCGATAAGGACATTGGTATGTCACCATCTCCCCCCTCGGCGATTAGCTTTCGCACCGCCCTACTTCGTGCCACGCTCTACACGCTAGCGATTGGCGGCATTGCTCAAGGTGGCTTCCTAGAGGTGTTGTATCTACCTGAGGTGCGCTATACCGAGCTTGGGTTCACAGAGTTTACCCAAACGTTGATATTGGCTAGCTGCTGCGCGCTGCTTATTTATATTCGACAAGTGCTGAAGATCTGGCCAACGGTAACACTGCTGCTCTTGGCGTTTGTGTCCGCTTCGCTCGTACGCGAGCAAGATTACTTTCTGGACTATTACGTAGCGGATAACACCTGGAAGTTTGTAGTGGCGCTGATTGTGCTACCGAGCCTTGCCTGGGTCATTATTCATCGTCAGCGTTTCCTGGATGAGTTCCGCTACTACAGCAATACGTTTTCATTTGGGCTGTTCGCGGCAGGTGTCCTGGTCACTTATATCTTTTCTCGTCTATATGGACGTCAGGATTTTTGGCGCGCCGTGCTTGAAGAGAACTACATTCGCGACTTTAAAGATATCGCCGAAGAGGCCATTGAACTGCTGGGCTACAGCTTAATTCTGTTCGCCCTAATTGAACTATTTTTCCTCGCTCGCCGCCTGCATCGCGCACGGCTGACGCTTTAATACCTCCTGACGTTCGCCCCTTCTCAAGCGCCGCTGACTGGCTCAGTCAGCGGCGTTTCATTTTTTAAATTCCGCTATGCGTAAAGCCATTTGCGCCGCTTGCATCATCAACGTAGTGTCAGCCACCAAACCTAAATGGGCATTTTTGCTGAAAAATAACCTATCAACGATATAAATCTTATGACAAACCCACAAAATCGTGAAGAAAACCTAAAACGCGGAGCATTTACCCGCTTTCTCGATAGCGTCGAGTGGCTAGGTAATCTGCTGCCGCACCCGGTCACACTGTTTGCCATTCTCTGCGTACTGGTCGTGCTCGCCAGCGGCATCGCTGCCGCACTGGGCGTTTCAGTCGCCGACCCACGCCCCGCCAATGAGGGCGAGTGGATAGCGGTGAACTCGCTCTTAAATGCGGAAGGGCTACGTCGCTTAGTGACCGAAATGGTGACTAACTTCACCAGCTTTGCGCCCCTGGGCACGGTACTGGTGGCCATGCTGGGGGTTGGCGTTGCCGAGCACTCTGGCCTGCTGTCCGCCAGCATGCGCGCGCTAGTGCTTAACCGCTCACCGCGCATCGTCACCTATGCAGTGGTGTTTGCCGGGATTATGTCGAACATGGCTGCCGAGCTTGGCTATGTCGTTTTGATTCCGCTGGCAGCGATGATCTTCCACTCCTTAGGGCGGCACCCGTTGGCGGGCCTGGCGGCGGCGTTTTGTGGCGTCTCCGGCGGCTACAGCGCCAATTTATTGATTGGCACCGTCGACCCGCTGCTCTCTGGCATTACTCAGGAAGCCGCCCGACTGCTCGATCCCGCTTACGTGGTGGGTGCTGAAGCCAACTGGTTCTTTATGTTTGCCAGCACCTTCTTTGTGACTCTCATTGGCGGCTTGGTCACCGAACGCATTGTGGAACCTAAGCTTGGCAAATTCGACTCCGCCTACGCGGACAGCGATATTGACCAAAACCGTATGGAGGGCCTGACAACCACCGAAAAACGGGCGCTGAAAGGCACCGGCCTAGCCACCCTGGCGCTCATTGCGCTGGTCGCTGTGATGGTAGTACCAGAAAGTGGCATTCTGCGGAACCCGGAGACGGGCCTTGTGAGCGGCTCGCCCTTCCTGCGCGGTATTGTGGTTATCGTCGCCATTGCCTTCACCGTGCTGGGCTTTGTCTATGGCCGACTCGCGGGCACCATGCAAAACGATCGCGATATCGTCGATGCCATGGCCAAAAGCATGAGCAGCCTGGGGCTCTATATTGTGCTGGTGTTCTTTGCCGCTCAGTTCGTGGCACTATTCAACTGGAGCAACTTTGGCACCGTGACCGCCGTGGCGGGCGCTGACCTGCTGGACTCCCTAGGCCTGCGCGGCCCTGGCCTGTTTGCGCTGTTCATCCTCATGTGCGCCTTCGTGAACCTGTCGCTGGGTAGCGCGTCGGCGCAGTGGGCGGTCACTGCGCCGATTTTCGTGCCGATGCTGATGCTAATGGGCTATGCACCCGAGGTCATTCAGGCGGCGTATAGGATTGGCGACTCTGTTACCAACCTAATCACGCCAATGATGAGTTACTTCGGCCTGATTCTGGCGGTGGCTACCCGTTACCGTAACGATATGGGTATTGGTACGCTGGTCGCCCTCATGCTGCCCTACACGCTGTTTATGCTGGTTGGCTGGAGCCTGCTGTTCTTTATCTGGGTATTTGTCTTTGGCTTGCCGGTGGGCCCTGGCTCCGCTACCCACTACTCTATGTAAGCACCTTCTGTGGAAACGCCCTGCTATTACCTGCGGGGCTTTTTAGTCTCAGCGGCTATATTTCATTTCACCGCTAATAGCTGACGGCTTACTCGTCCAAGAACGAACGCAGCGGCTCTGAGCGGCTGGGGTGGCGCAGCTTGCGCAGCGCTTTGGCTTCAATCTGACGAATCCGCTCACGGGTGACGTCAAACTGTTTGCCCACCTCTTCCAGCGTGTGGTCAGTATTCATATCGATACCGAAACGCATACGCAGGACTTTCGCTTCGCGGGCTGTCAAACCGCCCAGCACATTGCGGGTTGCTTCGATCAAGCCTTCGCCGGTGGCCATATCGATCGGCAGCAACATGGTGCCGTCTTCGATGAAGTCACCCAGGTGCGAATCGTCGTCATCACCAATCGGCGTCTCCATGGAGATCGGCTCTTTGGCGATTTTGAGCACCTTGCGCACCTTGTCTTCCGGCATTTCCAGGCGTTCGCCCAGCTCTTCCGGCGTCGGCTCACGGCCCATCTCTTGCAGCATCTGGCGGGAAACACGGTTGAGCTTGTTGATCGTCTCAATCATGTGTACCGGGATACGAATGGTACGCGCCTGATCCGCAATAGAACGGGTAATCGCCTGACGAATCCACCACGTCGCGTAGGTCGAGAACTTGTAGCCACGACGGTATTCGAACTTGTCTACCGCCTTCATCAAGCCGATATTGCCTTCCTGGATCAGGTCCAGGAACTGCAGGCCACGGTTGGTGTACTTCTTGGCAATCGAGATTACCAAGCGCAAGTTCGCCTCAACCATCTCTTTCTTGGCGCGACGAGCTTTTGCTTCACCAATCGACAGCTTGCGATTGACTTCCTTCAAATCAGCCACGGTGAGCTGCACCATGTCTTCTTCAAAGGCAATCTTACGCTGTGAACGCGCGATATCGGCACGCAGCGGCTCTAGGCGGTCAGCGTACTTGGGCTGCGCTTCCTGGAAAGCGTCGAGCCATTTCGGATCAGACTCGTGGCCCGGGAACGACTTGATAAACGTCTTACGCGGCACCTTGGCTTTCTTAACACACAGCTGCATGACCGCTTTTTCTTGGGCACGCACCTGTTCAACACTGATCCGCACCTGGCCGACCAGACGCTCGAAGTGCTTCGGTACTAGCTTGATCGGCGAGAACAGCTCAGCAAGGCGCTCCTGCTCGAACTTAAGCTCAGCGCTGCCGCGGCCGTGCTTAGCCAACGCCGCTTCAACCGATACGTTCTGTTCACGAATCTGCTCGAAACGCGCCTTGGCCTCTTCAGGATCCGGGCCGCCTTCGCTAGCAGTGGTGTCGTCCTCTTCATCGTCTGCATCGCTGTCGATATCGTCATCATCGCTCAGCTCAGTCTCGACTTCAGGTTCCGGCACTTCCGCTTCAGCAACGCCCGGAATACCTTCGTCGGGGTCGATAAAGCCAGAGAACAGGTCAGATAGGCGCCCAGGAGCTTCTTCATCCTGGGTGGCGTCGTAGGCGTCAAGAATCGAGGCAACCGCGCCTGGCAGGTACGCCAGTGCGGACATCACTTCCCGCGTGCCCTCTTCGATCCGTTTGGCGATTTCAATTTCGCCCTCACGGGTCAAAAGCTCAACCGTACCCATTTCACGCATATACATACGCACTGGGTCGGTGGTGCGACCGACGTCGCTTTCCACGGCGGCGAGTGCCGCAACGGCCTCTTCCGCAGCGGACTCGTCCGTGGAGTGATCCGACATCATCAAAGTGTCTTCATCTGGCGCTTCCTCAACGACACTAATACCCATGTCGTTAATCATGCCAATGATGTCTTCCACTTGATCCGGGTCGGCGATATCCTCGGGTAGATGGTCGTTGACCTCGGCATAGGTCAGGTAGCCCTGTTCCTTGCCGCGCGCGATCAACTCCTTCAGACGTGACTGCTGCTGCGCATTTCCAGCCATAGAAACCCTATCTCGACGAAGAAGAATGAAACACCTGGGGCGCTGAATCGATTAAACTCAACAAGCCGAACAGTATAGCGTAAATAGCTGGAATTTTTCCAGCGAAACGTATTTGCGCGGTCATTCAGGTGTGTTAGGTTGTTCGGTTAGGCCAGCGCCTGGCGACTAACCCTGTATGTGGTGCTGAAGCCTGGTAATTCAACCCTTAGGTGAAATTTAGAAGCTTACATCCGCTTATTCGACGCAAGCATCTGCATAAACTTTTGCCTCTCTTGGGCAGTAAGCTTTTGACCAGACTCTTTTTTCTTTACCAATGCAGAAAACTGCTCAGTTAACGCATCAATTTCAGCGTGAGGCTGAGACTTTTCTTTCATAGCCTTTAGATAATTTACGTTATCTATTAACTCTGTCTCTCGATGCTCCCTACCAAGCAAAGGCTCTCTTGCTGCAATTTCACTAAGCCACCTTCCCTCCTCAGTGCCCTGAAAATGCGCTAACACCACCTGCGGACTGCGATAGCGCCCAGCGCGCAGCAGCTCTATTAAAGCGCGGCACAGCGGCGCCTCTTCACTATTTTCTGGCAGCCAATCCAGCGATTCGGGCAACGATGTCACCAAGCGCGGCTCATGAAGCAACAGTTGCACAATACGACTCACCGTAGAGAGCGTTTGCAGCTTTGCCCCTTGGCGGCGGCCACGTGCCGCCGAGCGAGGCGGCGCCTGCTCTGGCACCATGTCAGCGGCTGGCTCCTCAACAGGCCCCCACTGCGGCAACGCTTTTGCAGCGGCATCTGCCGTGCGCTTATCTAACAGCGCCTGCAACTGCGACTGTGCCAGCCCGCTACGCTTTGCCAGTGATTCAAGCAGTAGCGATTTGAGCATGCCTTCAGGCACTTTGTTCAATGCCTCTAGCACCTGGGTGGCAAAACGCTCGCGCCCTTCCACCGTGTTCAAGTCACGCCCCTGGGCGGCCTGCTCAAAGAGAAACTCCGAGAGTGGCATCGCACAGGTCACACGATCCTGAAATGCTTCGCTGCCCTCGCGACGCACCAGTGAATCAGGGTCATCGCCATCGGGCAGAAATAGGAAACGCGCCTCACGTCCATCAATCATTTGCGGCAGGGCCGTTTCCAAGGCGCGGCTTGCCGCCTGACGGCCTGCCCGGTCACCGTCAAAGCAGAACACCACTCGGCTCACCAAACGAAACAGGCGACTTAAGTGATCTTCCGTGGTGGCAGTTCCCAAGGTGGCGACGGCGTTATGGATGCCGTACTGGGCCAGCGCCACCACATCCATATAGCCCTCTACCATCACCAGCTGCTCTAGCTTGCTGGATGCTTGGCGCGCCTCATACAAACCGTATAGCTCGCGCCCCTTATGAAAGACAGGCGTTTCTGGTGAATTGAGGTATTTAGGCTGCTCATCGCCCATTACTCGGCCACCAAAGGCGATGGTTCGGCCACGCAAATCGCGGATGGGAAACATTACCCGATCGCGAAATCGGTCATAGGTGCGGCCGGTATCTTCCCGGTGAATCAGCAGCCCGTACTCTACCTGTACCGGCTCGCCGATACCTTTTGCAGACAGGTGCTGTTTGAGCGCCTCCCAACCGCCCGGCGCATAGCCAATGCCGTAGGTGGCAATCACCTCAGGCGACAGTCCGCGCCCCTGTAAGTAGCGTTGGGCACTTTGGCCCTCCTGCATCTTTAGCCGCTCGCGATAGAAGCTGGCGGCCACTTCCAGCAGGTTAACGCCCTCTTTACGCTTCTTCTCACGCTGTTGAGCACGAGGGTCATCCGCCCCCTCACGAGGTACTTCGAGCCCTAAACGCCCGGCCAACTGTTCCACCGCCTCGGGGAACGGCAGCTTGTCGTACTCCATTAAAAAACGCAGCGCGTTGCCATGAGCACCACAGCCAAAACAGTGGTAGAACTGTTTATCGGCACTCACCGTAAACGACGGCGTCTTTTCCTGGTGAAACGGGCACAGGCCAGAGAAGTTGCGGCCCGCTTTTTTGAGCTGCACGCGCTCGCCAACCACTTCCACCACGTCAACGCGGCCAAGCAGGTCGTCAATGAAACGCTGTGGAATTTGGCCTGCCATGAACTGCGGGCATCCTCGCGCGAAGCGCTAATGGGCGGGCCTAACGTCATCAGGCAACGCGCCTGATCACCTTAAACCGCGCAAAACACACATCACAGAACGAAAAACAAACGGCCACCTAGTGGCGGCCGCTTGGCATCCCTCTTGAGATAACCGGCTAACTGCGCAGGCTACCCCCAGGTACGGATCAATAGAGCCGTTCGAAACGCTTACGCTCACGCTGCAACTTCTTAGCGTGACGTTTTACGGCAGCTGCCGCTTTGCGTTTACGCTCAGCAGTCGGCTTCTCGTAGTGCTCGCGACGACGTACTTCAGAGAGAACGCCAGCTTTTTCGCAAGAACGCTTGAAGCGACGCAGGGCGACGTCAAACGGCTCGTTATCACGTACTTTTACAGAAGGCATTAAGCACTCACCTACCTTAAGGAGTCTTGAGTTCGGATAGTACGCACACCGAACAAGACGGTGTACGACCCAGTTTTACAGCGCACAGTAGTCTAGTCGTGGTTGGCGATCTTTGCAAATCCTTACGCCCCTTCACTGCCACAATGCTAGACTAGCCGGTTTTAAACCTCTGCCTTACCACTTACACGAGTTCTTTTGCTATGCGCGTACTGGGCATTGAAACGTCTTGCGATGAAACTGGCGTCGCTATTTACGATACCGCGTTCACCGGTGGACAGGGTCTGCTGTCCGATGCGCTGTATAGCCAAATCGCCATGCATGCGGAGTATGGCGGCGTTGTGCCTGAGCTGGCCTCTCGGGATCACACCCGCAAGCTATTGCCGCTAATTGAGCAAGTATTGAAGGATGCCAACCTCACCCGTCAAGACCTGGACGGTATCGCCTACACCGCCGGGCCAGGCTTAGTTGGTGCCTTGATGGTGGGCGCTAGCACCGCTCACGGCATGGCCAAAGCTCTGAATATTCCGGTGCTGGGCGTTCACCATATGGAAGGCCACCTGCTGGCCCCGATGCTGGAAGATGACGCGCCGGAGTTCCCGTTTGTGGCACTTCTGGTCTCGGGGGGGCACACCCAATTGGTGGAGGTGCAAGGGCTGGGGCACTATCAGCTATTGGGTGAATCAGTAGATGACGCCGCCGGGGAAGCTTTCGATAAAGCCGCGAAAATGCTCGGACTTGCTTATCCTGGCGGCCCGCTGGTGGCCAAGCTTGCCGAACAGGGCGACCCGAAACGGTTTCGTTTTCCACGCCCAATGACCGACCGCCCCGGCCTGGATTTTAGTTTCTCCGGTTTAAAAACCCATACCCTGACGGCGATTCGCCAGCTAGAGGCAGCGGGCGAGCTGGATGAACAGGCCAAAGCAGATGTGGCCCGGGCCTTTGAAGAGGCCGTGGTGGATACGCTGGTGATCAAATGCCGCCGAGCGCTCGACCAAACCGGGCTAAAGCGCATTGTGATGGCGGGTGGCGTGAGCGCCAATACCCGTCTGCGTAAACGGCTAGCGCTGGAAACACAAAAGCGTCAGGCGCACGCCTACTACCCCCGGGGGCGCTTTTGCACCGACAACGGCGCCATGATTGCCTATGTCGGTGCGCAGCGTTTGGCAGCGGGCGAGCGTGATGACAACGGCGTGATGCAGGCCACTCCACGCTGGCCGCTTGATACGCTAACAGCGCCGGTTTAACTCAAGCGGCGATTCAAGCGCCTATTCCAACGCCTAGCCGCGCAGGTGGGGCTCTTCCCCACGGCGTAAGCGGCGAATATTGAGGCCGTGTCGAGCCAGCACCAATAGGCTAAAGCCCCCTACCACGCTCACGTAACTCGGAGCTAGCCAGAGGCACAGCAGCGGGGCCAGTAGCGCACTAATAAGCGAGGCTGCCGCTGCGGTACGTAAACGCCATGCCAATACCGCCCAGCAGAGCGCCGTCAGCAGCGCCACGCTGGGCACCAATACCAACAGCACGCCAAACGCACTGGAGACCGACTTTCCACCACGGAAGCTAAACCAAATCGGGTAGCTGTGACCCAGCAGCACGGCTAGGCCGACTAGCCCTTGCAGCCATACCGGCAGCGCTAGCAGCTTCGCAGCCAGCACTGCAGGCACCCCTTTCAGCGCATCCAGCAGCAGCGTGGCGGCGGCGAGCCGCGGGCCATACAGCCGTAGTACGTTAGAAAAACCTGGATTATAGGAGCCACAAAACCGAGGATCGGCAACGCCTGCCCAGCGGCACACGCTCACTGCCGCCAGCCAACTGCCGCTTAAATAGCCGATCACTATCCATATCATGGCCTGCCCACCCTGGCATTGGCGGCCAACGCCGCTGCCTTACTGTCGTTTCTGGTCATCCTCAAGTACAATCGCCCGCTTGTTGACCCTGGGGGAAGGCCTGTGGACCGCATTTTGATCGAAGCACTCACCGTAGACACCGTCATCGGTGTGTACGACTGGGAACGCACGATAACGCAATCGCTGAGCCTGGATCTATCGCTGACAACGGATATTCGGCCAGCGGCCGCCACGGATGATTTACGCTTAACGCTTGATTATGCCGCTATCTGCCAACGAATCCAGCAGTTCGCCGACGAGCATCAGTTCGCCTTGGTAGAAACCTTCGCTGAACGTCTCGCCGCCTGCTTGCAACATGAATTCCCGATTAGCTGGCTGCGCATGACCGTCCGCAAGCCGGGCGCGGTGCCTCAGGCGGCAAGCGTTGGTCTTGAAATCACTCGCGGTACGCTGCCGGAGGCTACCAAGGACCCGAACTTATGAGCCTGGTGACCCTCAGTCTAGGCAGTAACATTGATCCCGACACGCATATTCGCCTCTGCCTGGATGCTCTGGAAGCTACGTTTGGCCGCCTACAGATATCACGCATTTTTGAAAGCGAGCCGGTGGGTTTCAAGGACAGCCGCAACTTTTACAACTTAGTGGTGGCGTTTAATAGCGACTGGTCGGTGGGCGAGCTCCAGGCGTGGTCTAAGCAGCTTGAGATTAATCATGGCCGTACCCCCAACATGACCAAATACAGCCCCCGCGCCCTGGATATCGACCTGCTGACCGTCGGCAGTTTCTGCGATACGATTGACGGCGTCGCCCTGCCCCGCGCGGAAATCACCCGCAACGCCTTTGTGCTCCAGCCACTCGCTGAACTTTTACCAAACGAGCGCCACCCCGCCTGCCAAACGTCCTACGCCATGCTCTGGAAGCGCTTCACATTAGGTGACCAGCGCCTGTGGGCGATTGATTTTCACTGGCGGGGCCGTTGGATTTCCCAAGCAGATCCGCAGCCTCGTGCGGCGATGGCGCGCTAGCGCGACTACCCCTCGTCTAACGCGCCTGCAACCGCCTTCTGCCGATGCTGGCGCAGCGCTTCTCCTAATGCCGCTCCCCGATACCCCTCGCTCAGCAGCGTTTGCGGGCTTACCGCTTGCGCTGCCTGCCACGCAGCGCGCAGCACAGCTTGGCGCTCAGGTGCAAGACGACTAACAAGCGCTAGCTGCGCCGCTACCTGGGCAGGTTTGCGCCAGCCATCCAGCCGCTCCAGCCAGTGCAACACTCGCTCGTCGTTTAACGGTTCATTGAGCAGCGCTTTAGTCAGCGCGGTATGGCGAGCCAACTGCGCTACTGAGTTGGGCAGCCGCAGCCTGCTCGCTAGCGCATCCCGCTGCTCATCACTCAGCAGCGAGACCAGCAGCGCGTAGCGCCAGTGGGCCAGCGGCAATGCAGGCTCCTCAGGCGCACTTGGTATTTCAGCGAGCGCGGCAGTCAACGTCTCATCCTCGGCAAGCTCAGGCCACCAAGTGGCAAGCGCCTGGCACTCGTTTAGCGTGGTGAAATATTGTTCAGGGTTGGGTTCGCCCAATGCTTTCTCGGTTTCTACCCATACCCGCTCTGCGGCTAAGTGGCCAAGCTCACCGCTTTGGCTCACTTCACGCATCAGCGTGTGGGTATCTGGGGCAATGGTAAAACCCAGGTGAGCATAGCGGGCTAGAAAACGTGCGGTACGCAGCACCCGCAGCGGGTCTTCGCTAAACGCAGGCGATACATGGCGCAGCAGGCGCTGCTCTATATCCTGCTGGCCGTGAAAGGGGTCTGTCAGTTGGCCGTCTGGCCCTTGGGCGATGGCATTGATCGTCAGGTCACGCCGTGAGAGATCCTCTTCCAGTGTTACATCGGGGCTGGCATACACCTCAAAACCACTGTAGCCATGACCGGATTTACGCTCGGTGCGCGCCAGCGCATACTCTTCCGCGGTGTGCGGGTGCAAAAACACCGGAAAATCACGGCCAACGGGTTTAAAGCCTCTCTGACGCATCGCTTCCGGCGTGGCGCCTACCACTACCCAGTCGTGGTCCACTACTGGCCAGCCAAGCAGCGCATCCCGCACCGCGCCGCCTACCCGGTAAACGTCAAGCCCTTGGGTCAATGCATCCTGTTGAAACACTTAACGGCCTCCTTGCAGGCTCGGCACGCTAGTGCGTTCACCGGTGTCCAGGTTCATCGCGGTGAGTGAGCCACCCCACACGCAGCCGGTATCCAGGCCTTGAACGTTGATCTTCGCATTCGGCGTGCGCCCTTCCAGCGCCGCCCAGTGGCCAAACAGAATATGTAGATCATCCTGACGAGCAAATTGAAACCAAGGAGCAAACCCTTTTGGGGCGCTGCCGAGACCCTCTTTGGCGGCAAAATCGAGGCGCTCCTGCGCATCAATGAAGCGCATGCGGGTAAACACGTTAACGATGCAGCGCAGCCGATCCACGCCTTCCAAATCATTCCGGAAACGGTCAGGCTGATTACCAAACAGCTGGGTCAGAAACGCGCCAGCGCTTTCGCCCTGCAGCGCTTCCTGAACTTCACCGCTCAGCGCCAGCGCCTGCTCAGCGCTCCAGCTCGGCAGCACTCCGGCGTGAGTCATTAACGTATTGCCTTCTTGAACGGCTAACGGCTGGCTCTGTAGCCAATCCAGCAACGCTTCCCGCTGGGGCGAGGCGAGAATATCGTCCAGCGTATCGTTTTTCTTCAATCTGCCGCCCCCGCGGGCGACCACCAGCAGGTGAAAATCGTGGTTACCGAGCACGCAGCGCACGACACTGCCCAGCGCTTTGGCTTCCTGCAGACAGGCAAGCGACCCTGGGCCACGGTTAATCAAATCTCCAACCAGCCATAGCGTATCGTGGGCCGGGTTAAAGTTTATTGTTTCCAACAGGCTAATAAATTCGACATGGCAGCCGTGCAGGTCACCAATAACATAGGTACTCATAGGCTAATGCCTTGTGATGAATGCAATAAAAAGTGGACGTCACATAAACCCCTGGAGCAATTCCCAAAGTTACACCACTATGTAATCAGACCATTCGCAACTTAATGTTAAGGATAACGATACGCTAATGAGCCTCTACTTTCCCCGTCCTTCACCTACCCACCCTGACCGTCGGGTCGTTTTAAAACAGCTACTGGTGTCGACTGGGGCAGCGCTGACGCTCAGCTATTTTCCAATAGCCGCCGCCCAGTCCACTCAACCAGCAGCCCCTGTGCTGGTGAACGGCTGGCTGCTACGCGCTGAAGACCGCTGATGTATCTCTCTTTCGAAACACTGGCGGCCCAGGATACTGTTTATGATATCTGCATTGTGGGCGCTGGTGCTGCCGGGATCGCCATAGCCGTCACGCTGGTCCAGCAGGGCCACCGTACGCTGCTATGTGAAGGTGGCGAAGCCTCTTATAGCGAGCGCTCCCAGGCGATTTACCGTGGCGATATCGTTGGCGACCCTTATATTCCCCTTGATGATGCGCGCCTACGCTACTTAGGCGGCTCTACCAACCACTGGGGCGGCATTTGTAGACCGCTGGACGCTCACGATTTTACCGCGAAGGTGGCAACTCCTGAAACCGCGTGGCCAATCACCCAAGAAGCGCTCGCGCCTTACTACGCAAGCGCCGCTACGCTGCTGAACTTAACGCCACCCCACGCCGACTACCCCGTCACCGGCTCAGGGTTTGAACGTATCTACTTCTCTTTAGGGGATCCCGTTCGGCTTAAAGATAAATATGCCCCTGCGCTGCATGCCTCCTCCAATGTTGATTACTGTTTAACCGCCAATCTTGTCGGGCTTGAAAGCCATGATGGCCGCGTTAAGCGCGCGAAATTGCGCAGCTTTCAGAGTGGAGAGTGCCACGTGCGCGCACGTTTTTTTGTGCTGGCCTGCGGCGGTATCGAAAACTCACGCCTGTTGCTGTGGTTGAACCAGCAATCCAACGGGCAACTGATCCGCAATGCCACGACTCTGGGCCGCTACTGGATGGAGCATCCCCATGCTTCCGTAGGCCAGGCGCTGCTGTTTGAGCCGCAGGCATTGGGGCTTGATCAGGAGTACAACGTATTTTTATCGCCTACTCCTGAGATACTCACTAAGCGTCAATTGCTCAACTGCGGATTACGCCTACACCGCATGAACGCAGAGGCAACTCAGCAACTGATCAAAGCGCTATCGCGAGATGCTCCATCACTCGGTGAGCAGCTGGCCACCTGGCAAGCCCAAGGCCGTGTGATGCATGGGGTGATTCTGCGCGCTGCCTGGGAGCAGGAGCCGCGTTTTGAGAATCGCGTAGAGCTTGGCACTGAAGTGGATGAGTTTGGCATTCCCCACAGTCGGCTGGTGTGGCGTCAGTCGGCGCTGGATCGCCATACGATCCGCGAAAGCATGATATTGCTGGGCGAACACCTGCTGAACCAAGATATTGGACGCCTACAATTAGCCGACTGGCTAGCCGTCCAGCCCGTCACCATGCCCAGCGAGGGCGAGCTAGCGGGAAGGCATCATATGGGCGGCACGCGGATGAGCCACAGCGCAGAACAAGGCATCGTCAATAGCGACTGTCGGCTGTTCGACCAAGAGAATATGTTTGTGGCAGGGTCGAGCGTCTTCCCAAGCGTTGGGCACGCCAACCCCACGCTGACCATCGTGCAACTGGCGTTACGACTGTGCGACCATCTAGATCGTCAACTGACGCTGCAACCCCGCGCTTAATCAACGTTAATGCAGTTGGCGGGGCACCGCTAGACGAAAAGGCGAAACGGGCACATCAAAAGCCCGCTGGGTATACGTATTGAGCAGGGTGTAAGCACCTTCCATCACGCCGACTGGCGTTTGCAAAATCGCCCGGCTGGTATAACGAAAACGTTGGCCAGGGCCGATTAACGGCTGCTGGCCCACCACGCCTTTGCCGCGCACCTCTTGGCTATCGCCGCTGCCCTGGGTGATCTTCCAGTAACGTGCCATCAGCTGCACGCTGTGCGGGCTTTGGTTGTGCACCGTCACGGTGTAGCTAAACACGTAGCGGGATTCGCTGTCGCTAGACTCTGCGTCACGAAACTCGGGCGTAACGCTGACCTCGATCTCCAAACCACTCACCCCTCGTCGCCTCCCTGGCGGTCGTTGTCTGCACTGGCCGCCTCGTTGGCCGCGACCTGATTGGCGATGGTGACGTACTCCGCCACCGTCAGGGTTTGCGGGCGTCGCGCCGGGTCGATGCCCAACGCTTCCAACGTCTCGGCGCTGACCCGCCCTTTCAGGTTATTGCGCAGCGTTTTACGCCGCTGCCCAAAGGCCAGCTTGACCAGTTCGAACAGCAGGGCCGGATCGTCGGCGATGTGAGGCAGGTGCTCAAAGGGAGTGAGACGCACGATCGCGGAGTCCACCTTCGGGCGCGGCACGAAGGCCTCCGGTGGCACGATGAACAGCTGATCGACCTGACAATAGTACTGCGCCATCACCGACAGGCGACCCCAGTCGGTGCTGCCCGGCTCGGCGGCCAAGCGCTCCACCACCTCTTTCTGCAGCATGAAGTGCATATCGGCGATGGCGCTGCCCATACTCAGCAAATGCACGATCAAAGGCGTGGAAATGTTGTAAGGCAGGTTACCCACTACCCTCAGCGCCGGGCCCTCGCCCTTGAGCTCGGCAAAATCGAACTTCAGCGCGTCGCCTTCATGAATCACGAATTCAGGGTAGTTAAAAAACTGCACCCGCAGGCCTGGAATCAGATCGCGGTCCAGCTCGATCACCTCCAGCTTCCCCGCCGCTTCCAGCAGCGGCGCCGTCAGTGCACCTTGCCCGGGGCCAATTTCGACGAGTCGGTCGCCTTCGCGTGGCCCAATGGCGCGGACGATACGCGAAATGATGCCGAGGTCACGCAGAAAGTTCTGACCGAAGCGTTTACGAGCACGGTGCTGCTGAGGCACTTGAGACATCTAACAGTGTTCCTTGGAGGGTTGATTCATGAAGCGGCCAGGGAGCTGGCACGCTGAGCGGCAAGCCGCTGCGCGAGGGCAAGCGCGACGCCCAGGCTATTGGGGTCGGCAGTACCGTGGCCCGCCAAATCCAGCGCGGTGCCGTGGTCCACCGAGGTGCGCACCAGCGGCAGCCCCAGGGTAATGTTCGCGGCCTGACCAAAGCCGGCGTATTTTAGCACTGCCAAGCCCTGGTCGTGATACATCGCGAGGACGGCATCGACCCCGGCCAAATGACGCGGCGTGAATAGCGTATCGGCGGGCAGCGGCCCTTGGATTTCCAACCCGGCGGCACGCAGCGCGTCGAGGGCCGGAATGATCGTGTCCAGCTCTTCGCGCCCCAAATGCCCCTCTTCCCCGGCATGGGGGTTGAGGCCGCACACCGCAATGCGCGGATTCGAGATGCCGAATTGGCGCTTCAAGTCAGCGGCCAGCAGGCGAGTAATCTGGGTGACCCGCTCGAATGTGATGGCATCGGCCACGTCACGCAGCGGCAGGTGAGTCGTCACCAGCGCCACGCGCAAATCGCCGCTGCCTTGCCAAAGCGGGTTCTTGGCATGCAGCGCGGCATCGGTCGCCAACAGCATCACCACCTCATCGACGCCACAGGCGTCGCGCAACCACTCGGTATGGCCGGTGAAATGGGGAAAGCCCCCTTCGATGATGACCCCTTTATGCAGCGGCGCGGTGACCATTGCCGCAGCCTGCCCTGCTTGGCAGGCGTCTACGGCGATTTGCAGTGTCTCCAACACGTAGCGGGCATTGGCGGGATCGAGCACCCCAGGCGTGGCAGACGCTCGCAGTGTGGCGGGCCACACCACCAAACGCCCTGGAGAGGATATATCCAAGCCACCCGGCGCGGCCTCGACGACCTCTACGGCCAGCCCGAGCAGCGCGGCGCGCTGGCGCAGCATCTGCGGGTCACCCACCGCCACCGTGTTGGCTAATTGCCCACGAGCGGCCAGCATCAGCGCAAGCTCTGGCCCGATGCCCGCAGGCTCACCGGTGGTCAACAGCAGCGGCCGCGTCATTAGAGACGAATATCCACGAAGGCCTGTTCACGGATTTCACGCTGCCAGGTTTGCAGCTCTTCGTTGGCACGACGCTGGAAAATCGCTTGGCGCACCTGCTCACGACGGCTCTCTTCGGTCACGTCCTGACGGCGACGCTCCAGCACTTCGATGACGTGATAGCCGAACTGCGAGCGCACAGGCTCGGAGAGCTGGTTCGGGCTGAGAGACGTCATGGCTTCTTCGAACGCAGGGACCGTTTGGCCAGGGCGCACCCAGCCCAGGTCGCCGCCGTTCATGGCGCTACCACGATCGTCGCTGTACTCACGGGCCACCGACGCGAAGTCTGCGCCCTGCTGTAAACGCTGGCGAGCCTCTTCTGCGCGGGCGCGGGCTTGGTTCTCGTTACGCGTAGGCGTCAGTTCCACCAGGATATGGCGGGCACGGGTCTCTTCGATAAAGGCTTGCCCCTGCTGCTGGCTTGGCTGCTGGCTCAAGAAACGCTCCACATCGCGATCGGAGACCGTGACGCGCTGACTGATCTGGCGCTGCTGTACTTGACGCATCAACATTTCACGGCGTACGTCTTCGCGCACGTCGGCCAGAGTAATGCCGTCGGCTTCTACCGCATCGGCAAACTGATCCAGCGTCATGTTGTTGGATTCGGCAATGCTGCGTAGCTGGCGGTTGAGTTCGGTGTCATCCACACTCAGATTGGCTCGGCGGGCCATTTGCAGCTGGATTTCATCCATGACCATACGCTCCAACACTTGCTGGGCCAGCTGGTTACGCGGCGGCAAATTGCCGCCCTGAGCCGCTGCTTGCTGCTCCACCTGGGCAATGCGGTCATCCAACTCGCTGCGCATGATGACGCCATCATTGACGACTGCGACGACGCTATCCAACTGCTGACGCTGGGCCGACTCGAAATTTTGCGCATGCACGGTCAGCGGAACCAGCGCCGCACCCGTGCTCAGGCAGAGCACCATCAGGCTGCCTGCGGACAGCTGGGTGGCTCGTTTCTTCAGCGCGCAGCTCAGCAAGGTCTTTCTGATCATCATAAAAAGTCTCTTTCAGTCGCTATTTTAAAGTGGTCGTTCATAAGGGCGTGGGACGGTAGCCAGGAATCGCCTGCTCAAAGTAGCCGTCGGCCTCTTGACCCACGCCACCTAGACCACGAAACACAAAGCGCAAAAATAGCCCGCGGTCGTTGAAGTCATCGCCAACCCGCGCCGTATCGTTATCGTCGATCCATTCACGCCATACCAGCTGTACGCCATAGCAGCAGTCGTTCCACTGCAGGCCCGCGAGCTGTTCCAGGGGACGGTTGTTGGTTTGATCGTGCAGGTAGCGGCCAATCAAATCAATCCTTGGGTTCGCTTTCCACGCCAGCGAAAGATCCCACTCTTCGCGACTGTAGTCACGGAAGCCATAGTCGCCGGGTATCACGCTCGGATCGAACCCTTCGATCTCCCAACGGTAGCCAAGGTTCACTACGTGCCCTTCCGGGTGGCGATAGCGTACATCCACACTGGAGCGCTCGGTCTGTTCACGCTCGTCATCGTAGAGCCATTCGTAGCCGGTACTCCAGCGATCCGATATTTGCCAATCCAGGCGAGTGACCAGCGGAGAGCGGTCACGGGTGGCCTGATAGCGGCTTTCCGGATTCACGGAAGGGTCTTCGCTGGGGCGCGGCGGCAGCGTGTCCGGGTCGCCTTCGCTATCGATGCGCCGCTCGGAGAAGTAGTAGCTTTGACCGACGCCGAAGGTGAGTCGGTCCCGACCAGCGCTATCTTCGATCAAGCGTGACTGTACGCCCAACGAGACGCGATTCAGATCACCGACCCGGTCAGCCCCCGAGAAGCGGTGCGGGGACCAGAGCTGATCCCAGGAGAATACCCGTTCACGGCTATCGAAGTACGGCAGCTGGGTCTGGTCGGTACGCGGCACGTAGGCATAGTTAACGCGGGGTTCAAGCGTCTGGCGATAACCGCGCCCGCCTAGCTCAAGCTCACGCTCAAATACCAGGCCGCTGTCGATGGAAGTGATCGCCACGCTGCGCGTCGGTGAGGTCGTGCGATCGGTCACGCGGTCGCCATAATCCAATTCGTACGCGGTGTGCCAAAGCTCGGTGCGTGGCTCGATATAGCCCCAGGGCTGCTCATAGCGCCAGCCCACCGCAGGCGTCAGGTGAAGGCGCGAACCGATGGCCGCCTCGCGCTCCGGAACTCGCCGCTCATCCACGTCGCGCCAGAAGTAGGTCGCGTTCGAGCGCCACTGGGTATACAGGCCGTTGTCTAGCTGCCAGTTGGCATTGGCGGTCAAACTCGGCAGGCGGTAGAACGGACGGTCGGTATCGCTGAGCGGGTCTTCCAAACGTTGGAAGCCCTGGGCGCGGGCGTCTAACTGCCAGCGCTCGCCGCGATAATCGACCTGGGCAAGGCGCTCCATACTGACGCGGTCGCTGTTGCCGAACTCGCCGCCAAAGTCGTCGAAATAGCGCCCGTCGCTGGCGGCGCCGTAACGGAGCCGGTAATCACTGCGGGGCGTTAACGTGCCCGCGTGCTGGGCATCAATGTACCAGCGGTCGTCGCCTTCAAAGCGGTTGTCACCTCTATTGGTGCCGCCGTCGCTATCGAGATAACCGCCCTCGACCAAGCCTTGGCTCTCTTCCAGCAGGTAGCGGTACTCGCCGTTGAGCAGCAGTCCTCGGTCAGACATCCAGCGCGGGGTAATGGTGGCATCCTGGTTCGGTGCAATGTTCCAGTAGAAAGGCTGGGTATAATCAAAGCCATCGCTTGAGAAGCTCACTGACGGCGAGAGCAGCCCGGTATGGCGGCGGTCATCAATGGGGAAGCGCAGCCACGGCCAGTAAAATACCGGCACATCTTTAACTTCCAGGCGCGCATGGCGGGCAGTGCCAAACCCCGAGGCTTGATCGAGGCGAATATCACTACCTACCAACTGCCAGCTATTGGCGCCGGGGTCACAGGTGGTAAACGTGGCCTCCTGAAGGCGGTACTGATTTTCGCCGGTCTGCTCTAGCTGGCTGGCCTGGCCGCGCAGGTGCTGGTCGTAGAGCACATAGTGGCTGTTACGCAGCGAGGCGCGGTCTTCGTTCAGCATGAGGGTGGCTTGCTCGCCACGCACCAGGGCTTGTCCATCGCGGATAGCCAGGTTGCCCTCAGCATCCACCTGCTGACGGTCTGCGGGTAGAAAGACGCGCTCTGCCTGCAGTTCGGTATCGCCTCGGCGTAGTACCACGTCGCCACGCAGCAGGGCTTCACCGTCTGCGGCGTAATCCACTTCCCGGGTTTCTACCGAGAGCGTTTCCGGGTTCTCTTCCGCTGGCAAGCGGTAGGCGGGCATCACATAGCGCCCCCGGCATAGCTGTTGCGGCGCTTCGTCTTGGCTCCAGGCCTGCCAGTCCAGCGCCTCTGCGGGCAGGGTTTGCCCCTGCGCCACCGCTGAAAACGAGGCGCCAGCGAGCAAACTGCCCAGCAGCGTATGCGCAACCGGTACGGTGCGCGAGATTCGCTTGCCCATGTTCGTTATCCTTGGCATCCAGAATCGGTATTATACAGCCCGCATGATGCCCGACCAGCAAGGAGCTTGCATGTCCTCTTCTCGGATTGACGCCCTCACTCAGTGGGCAGCGCAACACCACGGCCTTGATAGCGCCACCATTCGCCTCTCTGCTGCGGGCGGTGACGCCAGTTTTAGGCGCTATTTTCGACTAACGCTACCGGATGGCAACACCCAAATCGTGATGGATGCACCCCCGGCCCAGGAGGACTCGGCGCCGTTTGTGGCTATCGGCCAGCGCTGGCACTCCGCCGGGCTGCCTGTGCCTTACATTCACGCCAGCGACTTAGACGCTGGTTTTTTGCTGCTTGATGACTTGGGTGACACACCGCTGCAGGCCACCTTTACCGACCCGGCCCGCACAGTGCAGAGTCATTTAGACGCACTTGCTTTGATTGCCCAGTTGCAAAACCGCACTAACCCGGCCGCCCTGCCTGACTACGATGCCGCCCTGCTTGGCCGGGAGCTGGACCTGTTTCCCGAGTGGTGCCTGGGGCGCTGGCTGTCGCTATCAGTTCCCGATAGCTGGGAGGCAGTACGCGATAAATTGATAGGGCATGCATTAGCGCAGCCGGTGGTGAGCGTTCACCGTGATTTCGATGCCATGAACCTGATGCTGCACGATCAAACGCTTTACATGATCGACTTCCAGGACGCTGTGGCAGGCCCGCTCAGCTATGACGTTATTTCCCTGCTGCGGGGCCGCTACTGCCGCTTTAGCGCTGACCAGTTTGCCTCCTTCGTCGGCGCTTTCTATCAGCAGGCGCGGCAAGAAGGTCGCCTGACCCGCTCGGTCAGCGAGGAAACTTTTTTAGCGCAGTGCCACGCCATGGCCGCACAGCGCTCGCTGAAAGTGCTGGGCATCTTTTGTCGGTTGACGCTGCGCGACAGCAAAGAAGGCTATTTAGCCCGCCTGCCCCACTTTTTGGCGCACCTGGAAGATAGCCTAGCGGCCCTACCCCAACACCGCGAGTTTGCCGACTGGGTAACGGGCGTGCTGCGCCCGGCGATCATGCAGCGCCTGGAAGAGGACGCTCCATGAAGGCGATGATTTTGGCGGCTGGCCTGGGCAAGCGGATGCGCCCACTCACCGACCACTGCCCTAAACCATTGCTGCCCGTGGCGGGCAAACCGCTGATCGTGCACCACTTGGACCGCTTAAAGCGTGCTGGCATTAATGAAGTGGTCATTAACGTGAGCTACCGTGCTGAGCAAATTATCTCTGCACTGGGCGATGGCTCGGCCTACCAAATGTCCATTCACTGGAGCCAGGAAGCTAGCCCGCTTGAGACCGGCGGCGGCATTCAACAGGCACTACCGCTGCTGGGCGATGCGCCGTTCTTACTGGTCAATGGCGATGTCTGGTGTGACTACCTGCCCAACGCTTCCGCACTGACAGCAGGTGATTTGGCGCATCTGGTATTGGTGGATAACCCCTCCCACCATCCCGAAGGCGATTTTGCGCTACACCAGGGGCGCGTTTCACCACAAGGGGAGGCTCGCTACACTTTTGCAGGCATCAGTTTGATACGCCCGGAGCTGGTCGCCGGTGAGCCCCCCGGCGCCTTCGCCCTGGCCCCACTACTGAAACGGGCCATGGCAGAGCACCGCGTTAGCGGCGAGCACTTTGCGGGCCACTGGGTCGATGTGGGCACGCCTGAACGACTGGCCGAGCTTGATAGGCACCTTCAATCAGCCTGATACCAGCTGGCAGCGCACGATGAAGCCGCGCGTTGCCTTCTAGAAATGTTATGCTGCGCGACTTACCTTTCGTCGCCAAGATGAGGAGAGCAACGTGAAAGCACGGGTAAAATGGACCGATGGCCGCCAGTTTGTGGCGGAATCCGGTAGCGGACACAGCGTTGTGATTGATGGCCCACCCGACCACGGCGGTCGCAACACCGGCCCTCGGCCGATGGAAATGCTGTTGATGGGCATGGGCAGTTGCACCGCCTTTGATATCTTGAACATTCTTGATAAGGCCCGCGCAGATGTCACCGACTGCGTTGCCGAGCTGGACGCCGAGCGCGCCGATGAAGTGCCGTCCGTGTTCACCAAGATTCACGTCCACTTTGTGGTCACTGGTCGTGGCTTAAAAGAGAAGCAGGTTCAGCGAGCCGTGGAGCTGTCGGCAGAGAAATACTGCAGCGCTTCTATTATGCTGGTCAACGGCGGCGTTGAGATCACTCACTCCTTCGAGATTGTCGAGGCTTGAACCCCACGCCGCGACACCTTCACTCAGGTTCAAAAAAAATGGCGTGGCCGGATGCAACCCTCGCCTCGGGCGGGCATAATACGCCCGCTTGTTTTTCCCCATACTGCGTAGTGCGGGGCCGCTCGATGAATAGCGGCTGCGTCAGCACGGTAACAAGTGTTTATCGGTTCCGGCGCTGGATCGTCGGGGTGTCTTCATCTGCCATAGGGAGGTTCGGACGTGTCAGATAATCTCCGACTCCACGGGTTCAACAACCTGACAAGCTCGTTGAGCTTCAATATTTACGACATCTGTTACGCCAAAACCGAAGAGCAGCGTGCGGCTTATATCGACTATATCGATGAGCTTTACAACGCCGAACGTTTGACGCAGATTCTCAAGGACGTGACCAATATTATCGGCGCCCATGTGCTGAATATTTCGCGTCAAGATTACGAGCCCCACGGCGCAAGCGTGACCATCCTGATCGCCGAACACGAGCTGGATGAGCCGACGCCTGGGCAAACCGAACCAGGCCCAGGCCCGCTACCGGAAACCGTGGTGGCCCACCTGGATAAGAGCCACGTGACGGTACACAGCTACCCGGAGTCGCACCCTGACAACGGCATTAGCACCTTCCGTCTGGATATCGATGTCTCGACCTGTGGGCATATCAGCCCGCTGAAAGCGCTGAACTACCTGATCCATAGTTTTGATTCCGATATCGTGACCATGGATTACCGCGTGCGCGGCTTTACGCGGGATGTGGACGGCAAAAAGCTGTTTATTGACCACGACATCACCTCGATCCAGGACTACTTGGCGGAAGACACCAAGCAGGCCTATCAGATGATCGACGTGAACGTGTATCAAGAGAACATGTTCCACACCAAGATGCTGCTGAAAGACTTCGAACTGGATAACTACCTGTTCGGCACCTCTCGCCGCGACATCACCTTTGAAGAAGCGCGGGATATCGAAAGCCGCCTACGTAAAGAGATGCTGGAGATCTTCTACTCCCGCAATCTCGATTAAGGCGTTGCCTTAAGCAAGCTATGAAGCCAACGAAAAGCTGCCCGCGGGCAGCTTTTTTTATGCGCTTTGTTGATACGGCTAGTAAAAACCTACCTCGCCCTCAGGACGGGTTTTAAAGCGTCGATGCAGCCATAGGTACTGCTCGGGGTGCTTGCGAATCGCCCGCTCAATAAACGCATTTACCCGCGTAGCATCGGCCAGTTCATCGCCGCTAGGGAAATCTTCAAAGGCGGGCAAACACTCAATGGTGTAGGTGCGATTATCTGGATTACGGTGGAACATTAGCGGCACCACAGGGGCGCCCGTCATGCGGGTAATTTTGGCCGTAAGACGAATCGTCGCCGCTTGCTGACCAAATAGCGGCGCAAAGACGCTCACATCGCGGCCAAAATCCTGATCAGGTGAGTACCAGACAATGTGCCCGGCTTTGATACGGCGCACCACCCCACGCAGGTCGTGGCGGTCGATGGCTTGGCCGAAAATACGCGAACGGGCGCGGGTCATAAAGCGCTCGAACAGCGGGTTGTTATGGGGGCGATAGACCACGTCTGCTGGGATAAATAGCGAGTGTAGCGCTCCACCTAAATCCAGCGTTGAGAAGTGAATACCGACCACCAGCACGCCTTTGCCCTGCGCTTTGGCGCGGGCAAGATGCTCCTGCCCGTGATAGGCGACCCGATGACGCATCCCTTCTACATCGCGGCACCAGCCTGTGGCGGTTTCCACCAAGCCAATGCCGTTGGCAATAAAGGTTTCTTTGACCAGTTGGCGCTGCTCATCTGCGCTTTTCTCCGGAAAGCAGAGCGCAATGTTGGTGGTGGTGATGTGCCGACGGCGCTTCACAAAACGCCACGCTAACAGGCCAATCGCTTTACCTACCCATAGCTTCAACCGCCAGGGGAGCCACGCGGCCACATACATTAGGCCAATCGCCAGCCATGTCAGCCAGTAGCGAGGGTGCGCAAAGGAGCGCGGATAAGACGCTTTTGACATACAGATAACCGTTTAAACGTGAGCCCCATGATAACGCCGCGGTGCCCTGGGAAGCACACCGGTCAGCAGCGTATAGCTGATGGTATCGCAGTAGCGGGCCACCTCGTCCACCGGCAGCACACTGCCATTGCTAGCAGTTCCCCATAGCACCACTTCACTGCCAATCGCGGCATCAGGCACGTCGGTAACGTCCACCGTCAGCATATCCATAGAGACCTTACCGGCAATGGGACAGCGCTGGCCGTTGACCAGTACCGGTGTACCATCGACCGCGTGGCGGTCATAGCCATCGCCATAACCTGCGGCGACCACGGCAATTTTAGAGGGTCGCTTGGCCTTCCAGCGGCCGCTATAGCCCACCTGTTCCCCCTCCGCCAACTCGCGCAACGCAATAATCTCTGAGCGTAATGTCATCACCGGGCGTAGCTGCTGGGTGATCTCGTTAGCCACTTCCAGCGGGTCGCTGCCATAGAGCATCACGCCAGGGCGATTCCAGTCGCCATGTGCGGCAGGCCATGCCAGCGTCGCCGGGGAATTGGCCAGACACAGCGGTGCCTTCAGCTTGGCAGCCAGCGCTTTCAGCGTATTCATCTGGCGGTTGAAGTAGCTAGGATCTTTCGCATCGGCGGTGGCAAAGTGGCTCATCAGATGCAGCGCCGTTACCTGCGGAGCATCCACCAAACGCTGCCAAACACTGGTCGCCTCCTCCGGCGAGAACCCCAAACGGTGCATCCCCGAATCCACCTTTAACCAAACAGGAATAGGCTGCCGTGGCGAATACGCCAGCAGCGCTTCGACCTGCCACGCACTGTGCACACTGATCCATAAACGGTGCTGATCGACCAGCGCCAGCTCATCGGCACTGAAAATACCCTCTAGCAGCACAATGGGCGCTTTGATGCCCCCTTCGCGCAGGCTCAGCGCCTCTTCGATGCAGGCCACTGCAAATGCCGGAACGTCAGTTTCTAAGGCACGGGCACAAGCCAGTGCACCGTGGCCGTAGGCATCGGCTTTAATGACGGCAACTGAGCGACTTTGCGGGGCGCAGCGGCACGCCAGTTGATAGTTGTGACGCAGCGCGTCCAAATCAATATGGGCCACTAACGGGCGCATGGCTCTCTCACTTACTAGGTCACTGACCGGCGTACTTGCCGGACTGAGCGGAGTCACTCAGTAATGTATGAATGAAAATGGTTCGCCCTAAAAACAGCGCACCGAGCAGATAACTCGGTGCGCTATTAATACTTCCGTTGGGCTTGTCGGAAGCAGCTGGTTTAACTCTCGACCCGGAATTAACTCTCGAAAATCGCGTCGAGGGAAAGCCCCTGTTTTTCCAGGGAGCGGCGCAGCTTCTTTAACGCTTCTACCTGAATTTGTCGAACGCGTTCCCGCGTTAGGCCAATCTCGGCACCCACTTCTTCCAGCGTTGCTGCCTCATGACCGCGTAAACCGAAGCGGCGTACCACGACTTCGCGCTGTTTTTCGCTTAGCTCATCCAGCCAGTGGTCTACGTGTTCGCGCACGTCGCCATCCACCAAGCACGCTTCTGGCCCCAGTACCTCATCGTCGGTGAGCGTATCAATCAGCGGCTTATCGCTGTCGCCGCCCATGGGATAGTCCACCGACGACACCCGCTCGTTAAGCCCCAGCATTTTCTTAACTGTCTCGACCGGTTTATCAAGATGCTCGGCGATCTCTTCGGCGGTAGCTTCGTGATCCAGCTTTTGAGTCAGCTCACGGGCAGCGCGCAGATAAATGTTGAGCTCTTTCACCACGTGAATCGGCAGACGAATAGTACGCGTCTGGTTCATCAGCGCACGCTCAATCGTTTGGCGAATCCACCACGTGGCGTAAGTAGAGAAGCGGAAGCCCCGCTCGGGGTCAAACTTCTCCACCGCCCGAATCAAACCAAGATTACCTTCCTCGATTAAATCGAGCAGCGTTAAGCCTCGGTTCAGGTAGCGTCTGGCAATCTTGACCACTAGACGCAGGTTAGACTCAATCATCCTTGAGCGGCCAAGCGCATCGCCTTTACGCGCTAGGCGGCCATAGTAAACTTCTTCTTCCGGCGTCAGCAGCGGAGAAAAGCCAATTTCGTTAAGGTAGATCTGTGTCGCATCCAAGCTTTGAGTCGATTGACGGTCTTCACGGCCCAGCGCTTTTTCAAACGCTTCCTCCTCTGCCGTGGCGTCGTCGTCGGCGTCATCTAACGCCTCTTCAACCTCATCCAGGTCAATCTCCTGTAGGTCCTTTTCCAGCATACTCATGGTCATACCCCCGTTGTCTCGCCTAACCGCCATTTAGAAAAGTAAGGGTGGTCGCACTCCCTGTGCGCATACACCTTATTGTTATATGACGCTCTAATTCAGCTATGCGGGTTGCCCTAGCAGGCTTGACACGTTACACCTGCTAGGTAATGACTAGCGCGATGGCAGATAGTCCAACGGATTTTGCGGCTGACCATCGCGGCGCACCTCAAAATGCAGTTTGATGGCATCTGCATCGCTATTGCCCATCGTGGCAATCACTTCACCTGCCTCGACGACATCATTCTCTTTGACGCTTAAACTATCATTATGTGCATAGGCGCTGAGAAACTGATCGTTATGTTTCAGTAGTATTAGGTTACCGTAGCCACGTACACCGCTACCGGCATAGACCACAATACCAGGGCCTGCTGCACGAACAGGTTGCCCCTTTTGCCCGGCGATATCAATCCCGGCTGTAATGCTGCCTCCCTGCCCAAACTCACCGGTGACCTGACCATCGGTTGGCCATTGCCAATCGATGTTTTCGGCAGGCGTAAAGGTACGCGACGAGCGATCGGTGCGGGCGGTCTGAGTGGGCTGAGCGGCAGGCTCTGGCTCAGCGGCAGGTTCCGGCTCTGGCTCTGGGGTCGGTTCAGGCGTGGGCGCTGGCTCCTGCGCTGGCTGGGCTGGCGGCTGTTGATTAGTGGATTCAACCGGGGCATTAGCAGCGGCAGCCACCTGCTGGGATGCTTCCACCGCCGTGCGCTCAGCCCGCTCGGCGGTTAGGCGCTGGTTACGTTCAATGGCGCTCTCATCAGGCAGCAGCCAATCCAGTTCCTGGTCGTTGCTTGCCACGGCAGTCGCCTGGGGCTGCAGGCCCGTTGCCACCGCGCCACTTGCAACAGCAGGCGCAGGGTTGGCACTGGGCTGGTTAGTAACGCCACCCGCTCCTTCACGCAGCGCAATGGTTTGTCCGGGGTAAATTTGATAAGGCGCTTCAATATTGTTAATAGCTGCCAACTGGCGATAATCCAGGTTGTGCTGCCAAGCAATACCGTAGAGCGTATCACCTGCCTTAACGCTATATTGGGGCGAATTCTCGACCGCGCTGCGGGCTTCGCTCAAATCGCGCACCTGCGGCGTATTGTGCTGCTGGTTAGCACAGCCGCTAACTGCCAGCGCCAATACCGTCATGATGAAAACCTTACGCATCAAACCCTACTCCTTTTCAACGCCGCGCGCTAACTAACAATTGAACGACACTCAATTGAACGACTGTTCTGTGAGTGGCTGCCTAATAGATGACGGCCTATGAACGATGTTAGGCATGATAGGCTGCACGGCGGTTCAATAATATGACCAGCAGCGCGCCGATTGCCATCAACGTTATCACGCCTGTTACTTGTGCCGACGCTCCTGTCAACACGGCGTAATCGCTGGGTAATAGATAGCGATAATCCAGCGGAATCATTTGCCCATCGGGGCCTAGCTGGTAGCGTAACAGCTCACGCCAGGGCCAGAGAACCGGTAGCGAGCCAACAATAAAGCCCAACAATAGCTGTAGTGTCGCGCCATGGTAGCGCCGCAATAGCCACGAAAGCAGTCGTGAAGAGAGCGCCAACCCGATGATGCACCCCATTCCAAACAGCATGATAATGCCAAGATCGAAGCTGCGAATAGCCCCCATGATGGTGCCGTAGAGCCCCATCGTGAGCAATAAAAAGCTGCCGGATACACCAGGCAGCAGCATCGCACTAATCGCGATAGCGCCAGCCACTATGACTACCAGCGCTTCATTGCCAATCATCAGCACCAGCGGCATCATGCCGGGAAGCAATTTGGCTAACATTAACCCAATCGCCAGCGGCAGCAAGTACCAAATTTTCCATCGTTCTCCAGCCTGCCCGACCACCAGTGCCGAGGCCGCTACAAGCCCGAAAAAGAACCCCTCCAACAGCAGCGGTTGCGCCTCCATTAGCCACAGCGCTAAGTGAGCCACGCTCACCAAACTGACCGCAACACCCAGCAGTAGCGGTATTAGAAACGCCAAGTTCAGGTGCCGACTTAAGCCCACCCAGCCCCCGCGACGCCAAGCGCCAAAGGCGCTAGGCCCAAACTGTTTAATAGTGTTGATCAATTCTTCATAAATACCGGTAATAAAGGCAATCGTGCCTCCCGATACGCCAGGTACTGCATCGGCAGCGCCCATCCCGGCGCCTTTTAAAAACAGTCCTATGGGTCGACGCTTCAATCCACCACTCCTTGCAATAGGGGTACAAAACGCACGGGTTCAAGCCTGCGTTTTTCAAAGGCAGAGCCAATACGCTTAATTTGGGTAAGCCACTGACTGCCATCTGACTCTTCCAGCGGTGCAATAAGCACACCGTCATAACTCAGCTGTTCAAGTAATACTTCTGGCAGCGTTTGCGCGCAGGCCGTGAGCAAAATAACGTCAAAGGGCGCAGCTTCCGGCCAGCCTTCGCTGCCGTCGGCCACAGCTAATGTCGCTGGGGCACCTAGCCGCCATAGCCGCTCTGCTGCTCGCTCGTGCAGCGTATAGATTCGCTCCACGGAGTAAAGCGTTTCTACTAGGCGCGACAAAATCAGCGTTTGATAACCTGAACCAGTCCCCACTTCCAGCACGCGCTGGGGCGACGCGCGAAGTACCAGCTCGGTCATGCGCGCGACGGTTAGCGGCTGGGAAAGAGTTTGACCAAAACCAATGGGTAGAGCGGTATCTTCATAGGCGCGATGAGCGAGCGCTTCATCTACAAACAGATGACGCGGCTCGCTGGCCATCACTTCTAACACGCACTGGTTACGCACGCCTTGTTGAATCAGGCGCTTGATCATACGGTCACGGGTGCGCTGGGAAGTCATTCCACGGCCGCGCAGCTCACCAGGAGATAGCTCAGGCAAAGGCATCCAACCAGTCCTGCACATCACGACGCGCGGGGTGGCGCGTTAAATCAGTTTGCAGTGGCGTAATCGATACATAACCTGCTTCGATGGCCGCAAAGTCGGTATCTTCACCGTCGTCAGCGTTAGCCGCCACCGGGGCAATCCAGTAGCGGGTACGGCCCCGGGGGTCTTGCACCGGTACAGGCTTTTCGGCTGGGCCGCGGTAGCCCAAGCGGGTAACTTTCACACCTTTGATTTTTTCCCAGGGCAGGTCGGGTACATTCACATTCAGCAGCGTACGAGGCGGCAGTGAGAGTTGATCAGCGGCACCGATGAGGCTCGCGGCAAACTTGGCTGCCGTCGCAAAATGGTGGGCGCCGCACAGCGACATGGCAATCGCCGTCATACCTAGATTACGCCCCTCCATCGCGGCGGCGACCGTGCCTGAATAAAGCACGTCATCACCGAGGTTACTGCCATGGTTAATCCCTGAAATGACCAAATCAGGACGCTCGTCCCACACCCCATTCACGCCTAAATAGACGCAGTCGGCCGGAGTGCCGTCCACACTATAAAAGCCGTTGTCTAACGCCGTCAGCGCAAGCGGACGCGATAGCGTCAGCGAATTACTGGCCCCGCTGCGGTCACGGTCAGGGGCAACCACACGTAGGTTAGCGTGGGGTGTTAGTGCCTCGTAAAGTGCTCTAAGGCCGGGGGCGTGAACACCGTCATCGTTGGAAAGCAGCAGTCGCCGCATCAGAATCTCCTCACCTCAGCGTTAAGCCGTGTCGGGATGATGAATTAACTCGCCAATGACCGCCGTGGCAAAGCTGCCTCGCGGCAGGGCAAACGAGAGTAGCACGGCGTCTGCTTCGAAGGTTATTTGCGGCGCAATAAGCCGGGCACGTAGCGCACGCTGCCCGCGCTTGACGCCGCTCTTTTCAAGCCCTTCACACAGCGCAGGGTGCTGAGCGGCGAGCTGCGCTTCATAAGCCCCAGCATCTCCTTCAGCCGAGCGACCAACGCCCCACAGCACACCGGTTGGGTGAACGTCTAGCGCAGCGGCGCGCTCTACCAAACTCTCCTCCACCGCCTCAATGCCAAACACACTTTGGGTGCCATCAAGCATAAGAGCATCCCCAGCGATGGGCTCGCACCAGTTACCATCCTGCAGCCGCGCGCTAAGCAGTTCATTGAATAAAAAGCTGCGAGCGGTGGAGAGCATCATGCCCTGCCGGTCGTCGCGCTTGCGCCAGCCTTTCGCCAGCACGGCGGCGGCACGCTGTAAGTTGCGCGCCCCTGCGCCAAAGCGCTGATGGCCGAAATAGTTGGGCACGCCCTGGGCGCAGAGCGTTTCCCAGCGTGGCAAAAAATCGGCCGACTGAACGGCCTCACCGCTCAGGCGTAGCGTAAAGTGGTTAGTGCGATGCACGCCCCGCTTTAGCTTACGTGGGTGGCGCGCCTGCTCAAGTACCGTAACCCCCAGCGCTGCCAAAGAAGCCGACAAATCCGCCGGGGCATCGCGCCCTGGCAAATGGACGCTTAACCATTGGCGAGCCACCGCGACCCGATCTTTCATGCCGGAATAGCCAATATCTCTAGGCGTGACGCCACACAGTCGGCTTAGCTGTTTCACCATATCTAACGTGGTTTGGTTACGCTTTTCAAGCCGCAGCCACAGGTGTTCACCATGAGCTTCCGGGGTAAAATCAAGCTGCTCATCGACGATAAAGTCTTCCGGCTGAGCACGGTACTGCCCTGGCGCGGGCACGCCGAAAGCGGGCGTTAGGCTACGCTGCCATGGGGGTAGGTTAAGCATTCAGCGCCTCTGGAGCCGTCAGCAGTACCACCGCCTCTGCGGCAATGCCTTCACCGCGCCCGGTGAAGCCAAGGCGCTCAGTAGTGGTGGCTTTGACGTTTACCTGGCCAAGACTAATTCCTAAATCTTCAGCGATGACGGCGCGCATAGCGTCAATATGGGGAGCCATTTTGGGCGCCTGGGCCATTAACGTTGCATCCAGATTCACCACGCGATACCCCTCGCTACGCACCAGGGTTACCACATGGCGCAGCAGGCCACGGCTGTCAGCACCGGCCCAGGCAGGGTCGGTATCCGGAAAGTGACGGCCGATATCCCCCAGCGCACAGGCACCCAGTAGCGCATCGCTGATCGCGTGGAGCAGTACGTCGCCATCAGAGTGGGCCACAAAACCGTGGTCAAACGGCAGCTTAACGCCGCCAATCATTAAATGGTCACCCGGCCCAAAGCGGTGTACGTCAAAACCGTGGCCAATTCGCATTAGGTACTCCTGTTGCTGGCGGTTGCCGACTGGGCGGCCAGAATGGCAGCCGCCAGGGCTAAGTCGTCAGGGTGGGTCACTT